>JAJZHE010000151.1 GCA_021804655.1 Acidobacteriota bacterium | reverse complement strand
GGAGTCAGTCTCTACAACGAATCGCTTGGCACCACCAGCGACCTCTATCACTACGACCGCGTCAAAGGCCGTGAAGCTGCGACGACCGCGACCCCGCGTCCGTGGGAGCTGGCCGGAAGCCACTGATTCAAATGCTTCCATGCAGAGGATTTGGCTCAAGTCCACTGCCGTTTAGCCGATGACCTGATTCGGAGGATTCCGAAAAAGGTTGATGGCAGCACAAGCCCAAAACGAGATTCAAGCGCCGGCGGAGAGCCATCCCGCGCCGTTCGCAGCCAATGCGGGCGGTGCAGAGCGCCGCACCGCTCGACGCTTTACGCTGGATGAGACCGTTGCCGTGCATCCCATCTCCGGCGCAACCAAGCTGCAGGGCCGCATCAGCGATCTGAGCGCAGGCGGGTGTCGGCTGGAGATCGATACGCGGCTGCTCACCGGAGCCATGCTGCGCGTCGAGCTTCAATTTCAGATTCATGGATACACCTTCCGCCTCGTCGGCGTCACCGCAGGACGGCGAACCAAAACCTCCATCGGCATCCGTTTTGTCGATCTCTCGGAACGCCGCCGCGCGGAACTGGCAGAGCTTCTTGCCGTGCTTGAAGACAAATCGAATCAAAGCGCCAGTCAGCCATCGACCGCGGCAGAGATCAAGCAAGCGGTGCAACCTTCGCAGCCGATCCAGAGCAGCGCCTCTTCGCGGCTGGCCGCGCCTCAGGTCTCGCCCCAGGCCGCACGTCAGGCTTCGGCCTCCAGAACTTTGTCTGCGCCCGCTTCCGCAGTGTTCTCTCCAGCCGACGCCACCGCGGAGGCGCGCGACCGTCGTGCCTTTCGCAGGCACAAGGTGGACACGCGTGCGCGGCTCTATCTGGTGAACACAGGCATCTGCATGACCGGCTCAATTCAGGACCTGAGCATGGCAGGCTGTCGCATCGTCACCGAAGAGCCGTTCAACGTCGGCATTTATGTGCGCCTGGAAGCTGAGTTTTTCCTGCACGGCCTGCCCTTTCGTCTGGGCGGAGTCAGCCAGGCTATCATCAACCGCAACACCCTCGGTGTGCGCTTTCTGGACATGAGCGACCGCAAACGCGAACAGCTTGCTGAACTGATTGCAGAGATCCACGAAGCACACGCACAGGCGAACACAGACTGAGTGACGACAGCTACTTTCTGCGCGGCGGATTGGCGCGCAGACGTTGCAACTCGCGATACAGGTCGCTTTTGGATTGGCCGCGCAGACGCGCCAACTGCTTCAACGCGTCTTTTTCCGTCCGATGTTCCGCCGTTTGCAGGTGCGCCAACGCGGTCAGCAGGTCTTCACTGGAATCGACCGGAGCCTCGTGGGGTGGTGTCAGCAGCAGCGTAATCTCGCCGCGCACGCGCTCCTGTGCCGCCATCTGAAGCTGGACCGAGGCAACCGGCCCGCGCAGAAATTCTTCGTGCAGCTTGGTCAGTTCGCGCGCGACCACAATGGGAAGCGCATCGCCCCAGACGCTGCGCAGATCGGCAAGCGTATCCAGAATTCGATGCGGCGCTTCATAGAAAATGAGCGTCGCGGCCTGCGCACCGGATTCGACCGACTCTGCGCGCAGCGCGGCAGCGATCGACTCCAGCGCCGTACGTCGTGCGCCGGATTTTTCCGGCAGAAAACCGTAAAAACGAAAGCGCTCGGTCGGCAGTCCTGAGGCGATCAGAGCAGTGACGGCGGCGTTTGCCCCCGGAATCGGAATCACGGGAACGCCCGCATCCAATGCCGCGCGAACCAGCCACATTCCTGGATCGCTGATGCCAGGCATGCCTGCGTCGGAGACCAGAGCGATGCGCTCACCGCGCTCGATCGCAGCAATCAGTTCCTGAGAGCGCTCGCGTTCGTTGTGTTCGTGGCAACTGACGGAGGGCGCGTGAATCGCAAAGTGGTTCAGCAGCTTGCGTGTCTGGCGCGTGTCTTCGCAGGCGATGCGATCGGCGGAGCGCAGGACGCGCAGCGCGCGCAACGTGATGTCTTCCAGATTGCCGATGGGCGTCGCCACCAGATACAGACCCGGCGCAAGCGGCGCTGGTGCAAGCATCTCTGGCGTAAGAGATACCTGCGAAGCAGCCTCGTCTGGCTCAGGCACAGCGGTGGTTGGCAGCGGTTCCATCGGTCGATTTCCTTGCAGCGTCAGCGCTCCGTGTCCAGGCGCTCCAGACGGCGCTGCTCATTCAGCAGCGACATCGACGACATCAGATTCTGCACGCTCACCACGCCCACAATCCGCTCGCCTTCGGCGACAGGAATCAGCGTCAGGCCGCGCCCGGCGGTGATGCGCCGGATGATTGCGCCAAGCGTATCCTCGGGCTTTGCCACCTGGAAGTTGCGCGTCATGATGCCCTGCACATATCCATTGCCCTCAACGCGCAGGCACTCCAGAATGCGCTGGCGATTGACGATGCCGACCAGTTGCGAGCCGCGCACGACGGGAAAATCTTCCTGGAGCGTATGAATGCAGCGCCGCAGCGCGTCCAGCAGCGTATCCGAGGGCGAGAGCATGGCGAAGTCGGTCAGCATCACTTCTTCCATGCGCACCGTGTCCACCACGGACTGGAAGAGAACTCCCTGATCTTCAATCTGCGCGCCGATGAAGATGAAAAACCCAACCGACGAGAGCAGCGGATCGTGCAGAAAAAAGCCGACGACAATCGTTCCCAGCGCAATAGCCTGGCCCAGCATGGCAATGGCGCGGCTGGGCGCGGACTGGCCACTGGATTGCGTAAAGCTGGCGCGCAGCAGACGGCCTGCGTCCAGCGGATAAGCGGGCAGCAGGTGTAGGAATCCCAGAAACGCCTGCACCCATACGGCGCTACGCAGCAACGCAAGCGGCGTGACATAGGGCAAAGCGAGAAGCGGAAAAGCCTGGCTTGCTCCGGTCAATGTCGCGGCCAGCATCAGCGCCGTCGCAATGTTTGCCACCGGCCCAGCTAAAGCGAGAATGTACTGCTTCTCTGCTGCGTTTGCCTGCTCCTGGCTCTCCGGATTCGCATACGCGAACATGCCGCCGATGGGCAACAGCAGGACGGCGCGCAGGCGCAACCCAAACCAGGCTGCGACCAGCAGACGCGCACATTCGCGCACAGCGACCGCAGCGGCGATCAGCAGCCACAACGCGAAACCGGCTGCAATGGAGCCGCCAAGCGACTGGCTGTACAGCATGCAGATGGCGATGAGGATGACAAACAGCGTGTGAATGCGGAACTCCACACCCATCCATCGACCGAGAGGAAACGACCATCCACGCATGTCTTCATTGTAGCGGCAGGCGCGTGATCGCAAAGAGCTGGGGATCATTTATGCTCAGGAACGAGATGCGCATCATCGGTGGACGATTTCGTTCTCGCACGCTGCTGGCGCCTGTCGGCCAGAAGACGCGACCCACTTCGGATCGACTGCGCGAGACGCTGATGAACGTTCTGACGAACGGCGCGAAGAATCGCGCGCTGGATGCGCGGATGCTCGATCTTTACGCCGGCACGGGCGCAGTTGGGATGGAAGCATTGAGCCGAGGCGCGCAGTCGGTGACCTTTGTGGATCAGTCGTCCGCTGCGATGACGGCGCTTGAGGCCAATTGCAAGCGGCTGGGCCTTGGTGAGGAATCGAAGTGTATTCGCTCATCCGTATGCGCGTGGCTGCGACGCGCCGCCTCGCCAGCATCGCCCGTGACGCAGCAGTTCGACGTAGTCTTTCTCGATCCACCGTGGGACGACCGCGAGGAGTACGAGCAGGCACTGGGCCTGCTGGGCGGTGAGGCGGCGAAGTTGCTGGCACCGAATGCCTGGGTGATCGCCGAACATCGCTCAAAAAACGCACTGGCCGAGGACGCCGGAGCGCTGCGACGCTGGCGCGTAATCAAGCAGGGCGACGCTACGCTCAGCTTTTATACTCGCGCAAGCCAGAGCGATGAGCCAGCGGACGAGTTGCCGTCCGAAGCACCCTGATCGGCAGTTCAGTTCATCTGTTTGCTGTGGGATGCCAGATATTTTTCAAACGGAATCTCAAAATAAAACAGTTCCTTGCCGTCGATGTCGCGCAGTGAGTGAACATTGAGCGCGGCGCCGTCCAGAGGATGGCTCAGACCGCTGACGTCATAGAAGAGAAAACCGGCCTCCGTACTGTGCGGCTTGACGATGAGCGATTGAAACTCCAGCGTGTTGAAGTCGCTTTCGATGGCCTTGCGGATATTCTTGTGTGGCATGTGGAGGCCGGGGATGGGGCCGGGCATGCTGCTGCCGTGAACGCGTACCATGCGCCGCTCCACGTCTTCCGGCTCGGCAGCCTGAAGACGGTCGCCTCCCGCGGTGATGAAGAGGATGCGTGCGTCCTTGAGCGAGATGGCGCGGTCGCCGGTGTTGGTGACGATGAGGCGCACGGGCATGAAGCCATGCGCTGCGTAGTTGAGGCGAAAAAGCTTGATCTGGCTGGCCGTGTTGTACGGTTCGACGGCGATGGCCAGGTGCTCGGCAGCATGCACCTCGACAGCGGCAAAGTTGGTGGCTGGCTCAACCGGCGGCGGCTTGTGCTCGGCTGCGCGGGCAGACGCGGAGGCAAAACAGAAAACGCACACAAGGCAAAGCACGCCGAAGACCGGACTGCGTGAGCAAAGGGGACGCAGAAACGAACCGTGCATGGTCTTCATCTCTCTCCTGAAAAGAACGATAGCAGCCGCGCTGGTTGCTTCGCCAGAGACATCTCCGGCACTGGCGGGCAGTCCGGTTCTGTATTCTGAATCAGATTTTCATGAGTCCTGCCATGAGTTCTGCATTGCGCTGGCAGGCAGAAATGCTCCGCATGAACCTGATCGTCTGGGTCTACCAACTCGTCTTTCCGCTGGCTCTGCTGGTGGCCGCGCCGTGGTGGCTGCTGCGCATGGCCACGACGGCGCGCTATCGCGAAGGTTTGACGGAGCGGCTGGGATGGGTGCCGCGTCGTCTGCGTGTGGCGCGGGATGGCTGCGATGTGATCTGGGTGCATGCGGTTTCCGTGGGAGAAGTGATTGCCGTGCTGCGCCTGGTTGCCGCGCTGGACAAGCAACGTCCACAGGCGCGCGTGCTGCTCTCCACCACAACACGCACCGGCCAGCAGATTGCGCGTGCACGGCTGGGTGCCGAGCGCGTCTTCTACTGTCCGCTGGACCTGGCCTGGGCGACGGATGCGTGGCTGCGCGCGCTGCGGCCCAGCCTTTTGGTGCTGGTCGAAACAGAGTTCTGGCCGGGTTTGCTGCATGCGTGTTTTCGTCGCGGGATTCCTGTGATGGTGGTCAACGCGCGCATCTCCGACCGGTCGTGGCCACGTTACCAGCGGTTGCGCGCACTGTGGCGTCCGCTGCTGCACCGCATCCATCGAATTCTGGCACAAAGCGAGATGGACGCCGAGCGGCTGCGCGCACTGGGCTGCGGAGCGGTGGAGGTGGCAGGAAACCTGAAATATGACCTGAAGGCCGATGCCGGCTCCGAGATTGTTTCTCTTTTACGCGCATGGGCACCGGAACGGCGCTGGCTGGTGGCCGGCAGCACGCTCGAAGGCGAAGAACAGGCGTTGATTGCTGCCTGGCCGCAACTGAGGAAAACGAACGGCGGTCTGCTTCTGCTGCTTGCGCCGCGACATCCGGAGCGATTTGACGCCGTGGCGCGCATGCTGCACGAAAGCGGCATTCCATGGCGGCGACGCAGCGAATTGAACTCCGATGCGCTGCATTCCGATGAAGTTGAAATCGTGTTGCTGGACACGCTGGGAGAGCTGGCTGCGGCGTATGCCGTGGCTGAGGTTGCCTTTGTGGGTGGCAGCGTTGCGCAGGCCGGAGGACACAATCCTCTGGAGCCGGCGCTGTACGGAGTTCCCGTCGTGATGGGACCGCATGTGGAGAACTTCCGCGGGATTGTGGCGGACATGCAGGCGGAAGATGCGATTCTGGTCACGCAGACCGAAGGATTCGATGCGGTGCGCGACGCTTTGCAGAATCTGTTGAACGATCCAGCAACTGCACGGATGATGGGCGAACGCGCGCGCGCTGTGTTGGCGCGACATGCGGGAGCGACCGAGCGAACGCTGGAAGCGATGCACAACGTATTGCAGGCGAAAGGCAAGGCTCAGCCATGAAGCGTCCGTGGCTGGCTCCGCTGGCTCCGCTCTACGCTGCGGCGTGGTCGCTGCGCACATGGGCCTTGTACGCGGGCTGGGCGAAACGTCGGCGGCTGAATTGGCCGGTCGTCAGCGTGGGCAGCATCTCAACGGGCGGCGCGGGCAAGACGCCACTGACGATTGCACTCGCGC
>JAJZHE010000028.1 GCA_021804655.1 Acidobacteriota bacterium | reverse complement strand
GGTAGGCCATGGCGTGCTTCGAGAGATCGTCGTAGATCACCAGCGCGTGACGGCCCGAGTCGCGGAAGAACTCGCCCATGGCGGTGGCCGCGTAGGGCGCCAGATAGAGCAGCGGAGCAGGCTCCGAGGCCGAGGCGGCAACAATGATGGTATGGCCCATCGCGCCGGCTTCGGTCAACGTCTGGACCACCTGGGCGATCGAGGAGCGCTTCTGGCCAATGGCGCAGTAGATGCAGATCAGGTTGTTTTTCGCGTTGTTGATGATGGTGTCGATGACCACGGCGGTCTTGCCGGTCTGGCGGTCGCCGATGATCAGTTCGCGCTGGCCGCGACCGATGGGAATCATCGAGTCGATGGCCTTGATGCCGGTGGCCATTGGCTCGCGCACGGGCTGGCGATCGACGATGCCGGGCGCCAGCCGCTCGACTGGCAGCGTAGCCGTGGTGGCGATGGGGCCTTTGCCGTCAATGGGAGCGCCGAGCGCGTTGACCACGCGCCCGATCATGGCTTCGCCGACCGGAACGCTGAGAATCTTGCCTGTGCGCCGAACCTCGTTGCCTTCGGAGAGTTCGGTGTAGTCGCCGAGGAGCACAGCGCCTACCTGATCCTCTTCGAGGCTCATGGCCAGGCCCGCAATATCGTGCGGGAAGGCCAGCAACTCGCCGGCCATCACCTTGTCCAGGCCATGGATGCGCGCGATGCCGTCACCGAGAGAGATGATTGTGCCAACTTCATCGACGTGCATCTTGGCATCGTAGTTGGCGATCTGTTCGCGGAGAATCTGAGAAATTTCGTCTGCCTGAATGGGCACCATGCTGCTCTTCCTGTTCTTTTTTGCATTCCCTGTTGAAAGGGTTGTGCTGCATTTTCCTGATTTCGGCTCGTTATCGTGCAGTTACTGCGCGGTTAGAGCCTCTTTCAAACGATCGACACGACCGCGTACCGATCCGTCGTAGACTGCCGATCCCACGCGCACCATCACGCCGCCCAGAATCGAAGGATCTTTGCGAAAGACTGCGCGAACACGCGTTCCGGCCAGTGCTGAAGCCTTTTCCAGCAGGCGCGTCTGAGCTGCGGGGTCCAGTTCACGCGCGGTCAGAATTTCCACCTCAGAGATGCCCTGACGCTGTTGCCACCAGGCACGAAACGCTGCAATCACCTCTTCGAGCGCCGTGATGCGACCGTGGTCAATGAGCACGGCCACCAGATTGCGAAACGGCGGAAGCAGTTCCAGCGATGCGCTGAGACGATCCAGTACGGCACGCTTCTGCTCGGCCGGAATTGAAGGATCGGCCATCACCTCGCGCAGCTCCGCGCTGCAACGCCAGGCAGAGAGGAGACGCTCCAACTGGCCGTCAATCAGATCGTCGGCCAATCCACCGGAAACCAGCACATCGGCGAAAGCATGTGCATAACGAGCGGCAAACAAAGCCATCAGTTCCGGCCCTCATTTCCTGTGCCGCGCACAAACTCATCCATCAGCACACGATCCTGCTCCTCGGTCACGGTCAATCCGGCCAAAGCTTTTTCGATGGCGAGCTGCCCGGCGAAGGCACGCAGTTCACGCTGCGCCTGCAACGACGCGCTTTCAATCTCCAGATTTGCCGACGCCAGAATCCGCGCGCTTTCTTCCTGCACAGCACTGCGATAACGCGCCTCGTCGGCTTCCACTTCCATGGCCACCTGGCGGCGAATTGCATCAATCTGCCCCCCCAGATCGCCAAGCTGCGCTTCGATGGCAGTCAGCTTCTGATGGGCCTGTTCGGTGGCTTCACGGGTAGAGTCAAACTGCTGGCGCAAAGCCTGCGAACGGCGACGCAGAACGCCCGGCAGAATGCGCCAGAGCGGGATCACGATGGCCAGCGCGAGGATGGCGAAGTTGATCCATTCGAAGGTCCGCGCCGCGCTCTCCGTGCTCGTGTGGAAGGTATGCGCAATCCACCGCACCGTTGCCGAATGGCGATAGACATCGTTTGGATCGGCGTCTTCCGGCTGCGTCTGGCGTGCCGGTTGCGTCGAGGCAGATACAGTCGAGACAGCCTGCGCTGCGGCGGGAACAGAAGCCGCACCAAGTGAAAGCATGCCGAGCAGCAGAGCAAAAGCGAAGAAAAACAGCGCGCGCCGGGTAGCAACGGGCCGGAAAGGAATGAGTCTGGAAGCAAAGAGACCTGATCTCATCGCATGCCTCCGGCGGTCTGCCCGGACGTCTGGCCCGCAGTCCGGGGCAGAATGGCCCGGACCACCAGCATCGCCAGTTCGTCGGCGCTGGACAGCAGTGTCTGCCGCGCCGTGGCCACTTCCGCTGCCAGCGCGGCATGGGCCTTGCCCACCTGGGATGCGGCCTGCTCGCGCGCCTGCGCAATTGCCGCTTCACGGTCGGCGGCCCACTGCTGCATCTTCTGCTCGCGGGCACGGAAGATTTCGGCGCGCGCCTGACGAAGCTGCTCAGCGTACTCGGCTGCGCGCGCCTCAGCGGCGGCGATGGACTTCTGGGCTGTTTCCACCGCTCCCAGCGTCCGTGCGCGACGCTCGGCAAGCATCTTTGTCAGCGGAGTCTGAACCAGAAATTGATAGGCGATGACCAGAAAGACGAACAGAATCAGCGTTGGCACAGAACCAAGCAGAAGCGCACCGACCTGGAGAATGATTTCCTGCATGACGAACGTCTCGAACCCTTCCGATATCAGGCGCGATTCTGACTCGAAACCTTTTGTAACAGGGCGATACGAGCCTGTCAACGCAGAGGTTTCCAAAGCAAAGCACACAAGAAATGCCTGCGGGCTGCTTGCGCTCCGCAAATTTCTGTTGCGTTTCCTTGAAATCGGCTTATGCTTAGAGTATCACCTAGACCCGCATCAGGGTCCAGCGGGCCGCAGAATTTCGGGAACGTATCTCCACTCCCACTTTCTGCGGCCCACCTTCATTTGCGGAGAGACTTTTGCTGGCGATTTTCAGTCTTTGCTGACGTGGGAAGAATCCTCGGTAGAGGCTCCACTGCGCGCCTTTGTCATGCGGCCCAGCAGCGAAGCCGGAGCACGTAGACGCATGCGAATCATATTCCCGGCATACTCACGGTCCAGAATCACTGCGCCAGCTTCGAGGGCCGCCAGAGTTGCGCCGTCCGCCTGGTTGAGATGCAGCACGGACTCGACCATCGGGTCACTGGTGAGTGCATCGTCGATGGCCCGCAGCAGGTCGTCGATGCCATACCCCGTATGCGCGGAGACATAGACAGCGCCGACGACAGCACCAGCAGCAATCTGGGCGGGATCAAGCAGGTCGGCTTTGTTCAGCACCTCGATGCGCGGAATTTGCGCTGCATCCAACTCCGCCAGCACGCGCTCGACCTGCTCCTTCTGCTCCTGGAAAGACTCCGAAGCAGCATCGCGCACATGCAGCAGAATCTCTGCGCGCTCCACCTCTTCGAGCGTGGCGCGAAAGCTGGAGACCAGCATGTGGGGCAGATTGCGAATGAAGCCCACCGTATCGGAGAGCAGAATCCGCCTGCGGCTGGGCAACTCCACCGCGCGCAGCTTTGGGTCAAGCGTGGCAAACATACGCGACGAGGAAAGCACCTGCGCGCCGGTCAGCCGGTTGAAAAGCGAACTCTTGCCGGCATTGGTGTAACCCACCAGAGCGACCGTCGGCACTGGAACCGCTTCGCGGCGTTGACGCTGCTGGCGGCGCACACGTCGCACTGCATCTAACTGCTCCCGCAGGTGGACCAGACGCCGCTGAATCCTGCGGCGGTCCGTCTCCAGTTGCGTCTCGCCCGGGCCGCGCGTTCCAATGCCGCCGCCAAGCTGGGACATGGCGCGACCGCGACCGGCCAGCCGCGGCAACATATATTCCAACTGTGCGCACTCCACCTGAAGCTGGCCTTCGCGCGTTCGCGCGTGGCTGGCGAAGATGTCCAGAATGAGTTGGGTGCGATCCAGCACGCGGCACTCCAGTCGATCCTCCAGATTGCGAAGCTGGGTGGGCGACAACTCGTGATCGACCAGCACCAGATTCGCCTCGTGGAGCAGAACGATCCCGCGAATCTCCTCCAGCTTGCCCGTGCCGACGAGCGTAGCTGCATCAAGTCGCTGACGTCGCTGAATGACCTCGGCAACAATCTGAGCGCCGGCGCTGCGCACCAGTTCGCGAAACTCCGCGAGCAGCTCGTCGCTTGTTCCTGGAGCGAAAGGACGGCTCGCGGCAACCGACTCCGGAAGGATGGCCGCGAAGCTTTCGTCTTCACGATCATCCATCGGATGCGTGGCAGCATCCGCTGCCGCACGTGCCTGCCGAGCGGTCGCGCGCTGCGACGCAGGACCGGCGAGATCGACACCGACCAGAACTGCACGTTCCGTTACAGCCATGATTTCGTACTCATGCTTTCCGGCTCACGCGCATCCCCGTGACCGCGGAAACATCACGACTGGCTCACCGGCGCTCCGGGTGTGAGCGGAGCTGGATTCGGCGTTGTTGGCGCCACAGCCGGACGATGATCCGCACTATGCATCACGGCGCGGTTGCTGACCACGGTCGAGATGGCGTGCTTGAAGATCAACTGCTCCTGACTGTTGTTCTCCAGTAACACGGAGTACTTATCAAAGGAACGGATGCGTCCTGTCAGCTTGACGCCACTGACCAGATAAATGGTGATGGGGGTTTTATCCTTGCGGACGGTATTCAGAAACGTATCCTGAATATTCTGTGCCGGCTTGTTCTCCATGTGCCGATCTCCTCTAGAAGTTTGACTTCTTCCGCGAACAGCGGGTTGACCTGATTCAAATGAATTCGTCGCCTGTGCAGCAGCCTGGCGCGACGAAACGGACAGCATCGAACGCTGCAACGTGCGTGCGTTCGTCAACACCATCACTATAGGCGCTCCACCCTCCTGCGAACAAGGCGGGTGGACATGGACGGTGCATTCATCCGGCCCATCGATGGCTCTTCGACTGGCGAAATTGCCACGACTTTGATTCCATCCCAATACCGCCGTTTGCCTATATTTAAGATGGAGATGCGTGAGCGCCGCAGAACAGGAGGCGCCTCAATCGCGTCGAAGGGATTGCCTATTCATGCCAGTTGCCTCCAGAAATACCGCTTCGTTTTCGGTCCCCATGATCGACCTGGAGCGCCAGTATGCGCCTTTGCGCGACGAGTTGCTGGCCGCGCTTGCCACGGTGATCGACCGCAGGCAGTTCATTCTGGGTGAGCCGGTGCAGGAGTTTGAAACGTCCGCAGCCGAGCATCTCGGCGTTGCGGCAGCTATTGGCTGCTCATCCGGCACGGATGCGTTGTGGCTGGCGCTGGCGGCGGCGGGCATCGGTGATGGAGACGCGGTGGTGACCACGCCGTTCAGCTTCTTTGCTTCGGTCAGTTCCATTCTGCGCGCAGGAGCACGGCCGGTGCTGGCGGATATCGATCCGGTCAGCTTCAATCTGTCTCCGCAGGCCGTGGAAGCTGCGCTGCAAGCGCCTGGCGCAGACGCCGTTCGCGCTTTGCTGCCGGTGCATCTCTATGGGCAGTGCGTGGATTGGCAGGGCTTTGCACAGCTTGCCAGCGAGCGCAAACTGCTGCTCGTGGAGGATGCGGCGCAGGCCTGGGGTGCACGCTGGAACGAGACGCACGCCGGTGGCCTGGGCGACATTGCAGCCTTCAGCTTTTATCCGACAAAAAATCTGAGCGCGGCAGGCGACGCGGGCCTGGTGACGAGCAACAATCCGGAGTTTGCCGAGCGGGCGCGCATGCTACGCCAGCACGGCATGCGGGTGCGCTATCACCATGACGAGATCGGCTGGAACGCGCGCATGGACGGCTTCCAGGGCGCGATTCTCAAGGTCAAGCTGCGTTACATCCAGCACTGGAACCAACAGCGCCGTGCAGCCGCTGCCCGCTACGATGCTCTGTTTCGCGCCGCCGGGCTGGCGGAAGGCAGTGTCTATCCAGAGCATGGGGTGGTTCTGCCGAGCGAGTTACCGGGCAGCCACCATGTCTGGCATCAGTATGTGATTCGCAGCGCGCGGCGAGATGGGCTGCGCGATCATCTGACGGCGCACAAGATCGGTTCGGAGATTTACTATCCACTGCCACTGCACCAGCAGAAGGCGCTGCATTCGCTGGGCTATGCCGAAGGCAGCTTTCCAGAGGCCGAGCGCGCCGCGCGTGAGGTGCTTGCGCTGCCCATCTTTCCGGAGATCACAGAAGCAGAGCAGCAGGCGGTTGTCGAGGCCATCGCCGCGTTTCTGAGCAGCGCGCGTTCACGCATTTGCACTTCCTGAGCGGAGAGCGAAAAACGCTAACGACGGCGCTTGTGCGCTGATGTTGGCTTGTTCGCCGACGCATCCGATTCATGCGTCTCGATCGGCGCCTGGTCCGCGCCCGAACGGCGAATGATGTTGCCCTCCAGCCGGAAGCTGACTGTACGCGGCGACCGCGGATGCGCGATCCCCGTAGTCGGATCGATGGCAGAACCATCTGCGCCGGCGATGCGCAGGCTGAAGGCCGGATAGGTGGCACCGTTGACCGATTCGTGCGTCATCGTGACGGGCAGAAACCCCTCGAATCCATGCAGCCGATAGGCCGTCTCATAGCGGTGATGATTCAGGCTCCATGTGAAGACGCGAATCTGATCAAAATCGTATGGAAGCCCGCTGCGCGGCGGCGCAAGCAGAGCCAGGTATTCGGTCACCGGTCGCGGAGTGGACGACGCCGCAGATTGCGCGGCAGACGGCGCAGCGCTTGCATCGGTCTCGACGGAGGGTTCCGTCTCGACGTGACCTTTGTGGCTGGAACTGCTGCGGTTGGCAGCTTTGCGACGATCTGCACGCGCTTCCTCGCGCGACTGACGACCATCGTCGATCACCGTCGCCAGCGGATAGACAGCCACCATTCGTTGCCCCTCGGCATACTCCCCGACGGCATCGGGAATATCTACATCCACGCGGCTTCCCAGCAGCCAGCCGGTATTGCCATTGCCGTCGCGCACCAGCCACCAGTCTTCCATGGGAATCTCTGCCGGCTGCGCGGACTTTTGCCCAGCCGACTGCGCCGGAACGGCACCCGCAACCTCGTGCGGAATCGCGGCGCGCTCCAGCAGCGAGACATGGCTGTTGCCGGGAACAAGATAGAAATGCTCCGTCTGCCGACCCGGCGTGAGGTGAAGATAAAGATCGTCACGAAGCTGCGCTGTGGCCACGACTGGATCCTGCGCATGCTGCATGGCCAGATGCTGATACGCATCATACTCCGGCTGCTCGATCACGGTATGATCCTGCAACCACCCAACCTTGCCGTCCTGCGTCCGCACCTGGTCAAAGCGGCGGCCATGCTCGATGACCTCCAGCCGCTCGCCGTTTTTGACCAGCGCCACGCGGTTGGAGACAGCCGCAACACGATCGCGCAGATAGACCTCGCGCGCCGAGACGTAAACATAGCTGTGCGGATGAGGCTGGAAGCGCTCGCAGCCGGTCAAACCGGCAAACAGCGACAAAAGGAAGAGCAGGCAGGCAAGGATCAGCATCCCGGTTGTGCTCAAACCTGCTACCGCTCGCATTGTGCCGCCCTTCGCGCTTACCAGAAACTGCTGCGACTTCCCCCTCAGAATAGCAGCGAAAAAAACTTTACATCGGGTCAATCCGTTTTCCGAAGCGCTTCGTTCCCATTGCAGGAGGACACCATGTTCTTGCAACGCTTTCGCAACTTGTCTCCGATCCGCAATGCGGAATCCGAGATCACGACTTCCTTTGGCATCGACTCGATCCGCCGCATGGACGCAGCCATTCAGGCCATGAACCGCCGACGCTTTCTGACCGGAGTCGGCGTCGCTGGCGCAGTCGCTGGCGCAGCAGCTCTGACCGGTTGCGGCTCCAGCGGCCCCATTGCCATGGCCCAGAGCACCGTCACTGCCGACACAGCACAGCAGATTTTCACTGCCGCGCTGATCGCCGAGGACCTGGCCACCACCATGTATTTCAACGCGCTGGTGGGCGGCGTCATTCAGGACCCAAATCTGGCAGGCACCGGCGGCACGGCGACCAATGTCACCTCCAACGGCAGCGTGGCGAATGTCGGCTATCTGCGCGGCGCTCTTTCGGAAGAGATTCAACACGCCGACCTGATGCGCACGCAGCTCAACATCAGCGCAGCCACCAGTGACCCCGTGCAGACCTTCTACTTCCCTACTGGAACCTTTAACACGCTCACCAACTTTTTTCCGGTGCTCGTGGCTCTGGAGACGGCCTTCATCGCGGCCTATATGACGGCGGTGGAAGAGTTCAGCCTGATGATTGGCGGCGTCTCGCCGTACAGTTCCACGCAGATGTCGGCGGGCGGCTCGGCTTATACTTCGGCGCAGCTCTCCGAGTTTGCCAAGATCTGCGCGGCGATTTTGGGTGTGGAAGCCGAACACCGCGCGCTGGCTCGCGCCATTCCCAGCGGAACCACCTTTGCGAGCATGTCGATTCTGCCGGCGGACAACGACTGCTACGAATCGACCGACACGCTCACCTCGGTCTACAACGGATCGGCTTCGGCAGCGGCAGCTTTGGGGCCGTTCCTGACACAGGGCAGCGGTACCACAGCGTATAGCCTGCAAACCGCGCTCTCGGGGTCAGCTTCCATTCAGTTGGCGTGCACCGGCAGCGTGCCAAGCGCGTAAAGCGCACGATTCGAAAGCCGGAAAAATGTAACACCCTCCCTGGATCACCTTCCCCGGATCAAAGCATCGGAGCTTGTTGCGCAGCGTTCATCGCTGCGCAACAAGCTCCGTTTTTTGAGTACAGCAGAGACTGTCTCTGCGAGCCGCCTCAGTGCGTCAGAGCCAGTCCAATGGCATAGGAGGGGTCCGTCGTCGCCGTTGAAAACGTCGTCGCCACATCCAGCGTCCCCGCGCTGGTCGTGTCGTAGCTATAGACCCAGAGGTCAGGATTATTGCCAAAACCCGCGACCACAACATAGCTTTTCGTGCTGTCCTCGGCGATGGCGATTGGCGACTTCGCCGTGGCAAAGGGCGAATCCGTGAGCGTGGTGAGCGCGCCGGCGTTCAGAGAAAATCCAGTGAGCGTGTTATCGGTGTAGTTGGTCGTGTAGACATATTGCCCGGTCGGGTCGCTGAGAATCGCAGACGGCGTCTGGCCTGTGCTGTAGGTGTTCTGCGCCGCGCTCAGGTTGGTGATGGCAAACTTCCGGAGGATATTCGACGTCACCTCGCCGATGAACAGATAAGTTGAACTGGGATCGACGGCAACCGCGTTGGCCGCTGTGCTTTGCGCGGCCAGGTTGATGTGATAGGGCGCAACACCCCAGGGCGAAGCAGCCGAAGCCGTGAAGCTGATGGCGTCCGTGCCGCCGTTGCCCAGAGCGATGAAGACATTGTTGTTCGCTGGCGAGATTGCAAGCTGGGCTGGCGAGGGGGCGTCGAGCGTTGCCGGAACGGGGGTTCCGGTTTGCGTCAATCCGGAGAGGGGCGAGATGGCCAGAGCATCCAGTTCCGATGAGTCCCTGTACGTGACGATCAGCCAGGATGAGGTCGCGTCCACGGCCAGGTTCTGCACCTGTGCCGGGCCGGAGTAGATGACTGTGCCGTTGTTGCCCTGCGTCAACTGTCCATTGGTGCCGATCGTGAACATCAGGATTCCGACCGATGTGCCCACATAGAGAAAGAGGTTGTTGGGCGAGACGACAACCGAGGTCGGCGTCGCCGGCAGCGTGATCGGCGAACCGGAGAGAACGCCTACGACGCCGCTCGTCAGCGAATACTCAGAAAGCGTGCCGCCGCTGCCTGTGTTGCTCACGTTCACCACGTAAAAATAGGTCGCCGATCCAGCCGCCGTGGTCGTGTTGTTCACAGGCGTGAAGAACTCATTGCCGCAACTGGTGAGCAGCAGCGGCGCCAACATCAACGATGTGATCGCAGCGCCCTTGCACAGCGCAGCTCTCGCAGGTCGGTGAACTGAGGAAAGACAACGTGCAATCGACATCAATTGAATCTCTCACTCATCTGTGAAGTACCAATCTCCCTCAAGAACTTACTGCAATTTGCCCTGCAAACAACAGCATGGATCGAAGCACCGAAAAAACGGGAGCACACAGCTTCATTATCGCGTCCTGGACTGCCAGATGACCAACTGCGCACTGAATACGAAACGAAATACGCAACCCGCCCATTGAGGATTTCTGCACTTGAACTATCGACGCGCGAAGCTGTGCTTTCGCTCATCCTGGATTCTCCGCAGCGCGCGCGGGGCGGTACAATCCCGTCATGACGCGCCTCATCACTCGCCATTCAGTCTGCATTCTCGCACTTTCCATCGCTTTCAGCATTTCGGCTCGTGTCGCCACGGCAAAAGGCAAACAGGCCCCGTCGATCTGCTCCGATTGCGTTCACGGCGAGATGAGTTTTCTGGCTTCGGACACACTGCACGGGCGCGGCTCCGCGACGCGCGACGAGCACCTGGCAGCGCTGTATGCCGCCTCGCTTTTCCAGTCCTTTGGTCTGGAACCGTTGCCCAGCGTGGCCCAGGAAGATGGCGGCTTTGTCCAACGCGGCGAGATGCCGCAGACATTGCCCAAAGGCGTGCTTGGCTACCTGAAACATCTGGGAACCGACGCTGCGCCGCGACTCTCGACCTGGAACGCGATGGCGCTGCTGCGCGGCACTTCGTGGAAGGACGGCGGCTCGAACGAAGTCATCCTGCTGACGGCACATCTCGATCACCTGGGCATGGGCACGCCCGTGAACGGGGATGCGATTTACAACGGCGCCGACGATGACGCCTCCGGCACGATCGCCGTGCTGGAGTTGGCTCGCGCGCTCAGCCACGGACGACGACCGCGCCGGTCGATTCTGTTTGTTCTCTTCGGCTCGGAAGAACTCGGCGGCTATGGCGACCGTTATTTCCTTGACCATGCGCCGGTGCCACTGACCGATATTGTGACGAATCTGGAGTTTGAGATGATCGGACGGCCCGATCCGAAGCTGCCGCAGCGAACGCTCTGGCTGACCGGCTACAACCGCTCCAATCTTGGCCCGATGCTGGCCCAGCACGGAGCAGCCATCAGCGCCGATCCGCACCCGGAGCAGCACTTCTTTCGCCGCTCGGACAACTACAACCTAGCCGTGCGCGGCATTGTGGCACAGACGGTCTCCAGCTTTGGCCTGCACAAGGATTATCACCAGCCATCGGATGAAATCTCCGGGATCGACTTCGACTTCCTGACGCACAGCATCAACTCCATGATTGCGCCGGTCGAATGGCTCGCCGAGACCGCATGGAAACCGGCGTGGAAAACCGGCGGCCAGCCGCAGCCCCGTCAACCTGGGCTGTGAAGTCAAACGGAATAGGCCGCTCACGCGACCGATGCCTGGCGTCCGCCCAGCATCCGGCGCAGCGCTAACAGGATGACGCAGAAGACGATCATCGGCAGCGCCAGCAGAGCAAGACCCAGCTCGTAGCTGCCGGTCCAGTCGCGCAGCACGCCCATCAGGGATGGGCCGACGAAGCCGCCCACCATCCCGACCATGTTGATCGTGGCCAGCCCGACGGCTGCGTTACGGCCGTTCAGAAAGGTTGTCGGCAGCATCAGCAGCGGCCCCTGAATCGCTGCGAAGAGCACGAAAGCAAGCGCCAGCAGCGGAACGGAGATGGCGGCGCGGTGCGCAAAGGCGGCGATCAGGAACGCGAGAGCCTGGAGAAATCCGGGGATCGCAGCGTGCCAGAATCGTTCGCCGGTGCGGTCGGAGTGCCAGCCATTGCCGACCATCGCGACGACTCCCACGAGGCCCATTGCGGAGATGAAATTGCCCACCGACCTCACGCTCCAGTGCGTGAGACCGGTGAAGAGAATGGGTGCGGAAAACGTGAAGGCGTAGAGCACGGCAAGCATGACGGTATTCGCCAGACCAAAGAGCCAGACGCGCGCGTCGCGTAGTGGCGAATTCCCTGCCGAGAAGGCTGCCTGGACGGTCTCCGCGGCCAATGCGGCATCGATCTCGCGTCGCTCCTGCGGTTGCAGCCAGGCGGCATCGGCGGGGCGATCCGGCAAGAACCGCAGGAAGACGCCGCTGAGCAGAATCGCCGGCAAGCCCTCGATCAGGAAAAGCCACTGCCAGCCGGCCAGCCCGGCTTTGCCCTGCATCCCCAGCAGCGCGCCCGCAACCGATCCCATGATCGCCGTGCTCAGCGGCAGCGCCACATAAAACCGGCTGATCGCCCGCGCACGCATTCCAGCAGGAAACCAGAGCGTGAGGTAGTACAAAACACCGGGGAAAAATCCGGCCTCCGCAGCCCCCAGCAACAGGCGCAGCCCATAGAATTCAAGCGGCGTCCGCACCCGCGCCATCAACATCGCCAGAATGCCCCAGGTGAGCAGGATGCGCGCCATCCAGCGGCGCGCGCCGATCCGGTGCAACATGAGGTTGGAGGGGATTTCACAGGCCGAGTAGCTGAGAAAAAACAGCCCCGCGCCCAGTCCGTAGACCGTTGCGCTGAAGTGCAGATCGCGATTCATCTGCAGCGCAGCAAAGCTGATGTTGATGCGGTCGATGTAGGCAATCGCATAGCCGATGGACAGCAGCGGGATCAGCCGCCAGGTGACTTTGCGCGCAGTGGAGTTGCAAAGTGCGGGGGCGTGGAAAATCTCCGGAGCATTGGTCTGAGCATCGTTCTGCGCACTGGAGATCGTGACCGGGAGATCGGACAAACGCTGCGCTCCACTTTTGCGGGCCGAAGAACTGGCGCGCGAAATATGCTGCGGGACTGAGCGCAGAGTACCATACGCGCGGGCGATTCAAATTGTGGATCGCAACTTCAGTTCGGGCGGCCGCCCATTGCCGAGCGACGGCGGAAGCGATCATCGATTGCCTGGCGTCCACGAAATCCTGCATCCTCTGTATGCCAATACTCGATCTGCGCTTCACCGCGCTTCCAGCAGAGCAGCACGGTTTCACCGTCAAGCCGACAGGGAAAATCCAGCAGTCCCGCTTCCAGATCCTTCACCTGCACGCCGATGGCGTCGATCTCAGCCACTGTCTCCTGCAGTCGTTTCTTTTGCGCTTCTGCGTTTGCCTTTAATCCGGTCACGCGCTCCAGGTCCACGTGCATGCCGCCCATCATGAAGATGCGATGCGAGATGTTGAAGAGTTCCTCCTCGACGGCTTGCGCGGCCTGCCTGCTTTCCATTGCGCGCTGAAGCAGAGACTCCAGAAGTGGCAGAAGCGATTGGGCCTGGTCGAGCGTGAACATCTTCATCTCCATAGTGTATGCGCGCACGAAAGCAGCTTCAATCCCCTGCGACTTCACCCCGCGGAGCGATGGAAACCTGTGTGAGCACCGGGCAACTCGCTTCCGCGATGATGGGAAACGCGCCGGAGAGATTGCCTTGCATCTCAAGCTGCGTCTCGGCGTTCAGGCACATGACCAGCAGATCGATCGCGCGCTCGCGAATGTGCTTCAAAATCTCGGTGCGCGGCTGGCCTACGCTCACAAAGGTGCGAATCTCGACGTGATCGTGCGCGTGCCCAGGCAGTGCAGCTTCCGTTTCATCGTGCCGGGCATAGAGTTCGTGTGGCTCGTTGAGCGTGTTCTCCACGGACTTCGGGTGGATAACATTGAGCACGTCCAGCGCGGCTCCAAAGGCACTGGCCACATCGACGGCAAGCTGCGCCGTCTCCGCCGCGCCGGCTGCATTGTTGGTGACGAAGAGCACGCGCTTGATCTCCAGCGCTTCGGCCAGAAGCGGCGGCGTCTTCGGTCCAACGGATAAAGCCGGCAGTCGTGTGTGGCGCAGAATGCCCTCTGCCGTGGAGCCAATGACAAAGCGCTCGACCGAGCCGCCGCCGTGCGTGCCCATGACGATGATCGATGGCTTCCGCTGCTCGGCCAGTTCCGGAATGGCGATGCGCGGATCGCGCTCGATCAGAATGGCTTCTGCTGCGCCACGACCGGAAGACATCTCACCCGCAACCTGATTTAATTCCTGCTGCAGATGGATACGCTGCTGGCTCATCAGATGACGAAAGGTCTCGGCCTCCAACGCAGCCTGCTCCAGGAAAAAAGCATGCGCGACCACCAGTTCTGACTGCATTCTGCGCGCCAGGGCGCTGGCGTAGCGTCCTGCTTTTTCCGATGCTTCGGAAAAATCCGTCGCCAGAATCACCGTTGTCAGACGCTCCGCACTGTTTGACCCGAAAACTGTCATCCTTGCCTCTCTCTGTGAAAGCTCGATCGAATTTGCACACATGCATCATACCTGCCTGCGCGCTGCCCCGTTTACCCGTCGATTCAACCCTGAATCCCGTCCTGATATGGATGCAGAATTCGGTCTGCTGGCTGTATCCTTTGCGCGTATAGGCATCGCAATCGCGATTTCTCGCGTCCTAACGGATAGGCCAGCATTCGCAGTTTCAGAAAGTCGATCGAGGTCCATGCTTTCACTTTCAGAAAAAAACGTCTTGTTTGCCATCACGCTCATCAGCGCCGGACTCGTGTTCGGCAACGGTGCGCACTATCTGCTTTTCCGAATACTCCGTCGAAAACAGACGGAGAAACAGCGAAAAGAGCTTGGCGTGCGTCGTCATCTGGCGCGTCCGGCACGGCTGGTGTTGCTGACGGCGACGGCGCAGGTAGTGGTGCCGCTGATTCCCGACCTGGGCGCAACGCTGCAAGCGCAGTTGGACGAGATTGCGCGCATTGTGTTCATTCTCGCCGTTGGCTGGCTGTGCATCGGCGGCATCTATGTCTTCCAGGCGATTCTGCTGGGACGCTTCGACATTACGGCGGCCAACAATCTGCGCGCTCGTCGTATCCATACGCAGATGCAGTTTTTCCGCCGCCTGATGATCGGCATCGTGGTTCTGCTGGACAGCGGTGTGCTGCTGTGGAGCCTGCATAACCAGAACCTGTGGAAGTATGGCACCGGCCTGCTGGCCTCGGCTGGACTGGCTTCGCTGGTGCTGGCGACGGCGGCAAAATCGACCGCTTCCAACCTGATCGCCGGTTTGCAGATCGCGCTCAGTGAGCCGATTCGCATGGACGATGTAGTGATCGTCGAAGGCGAATGGGGACGCATTGAAGAGATTACCAGCACCTATGTTGTGGTGAAAATCTGGGATGAGCGCAGGCTCGTGGTGCCGCTCAGCTACTTCATTGAAACGCCGTTTCAGAACTGGACGCGCAATACCAGCGACCTGATGGGCACGGCGTTTTTGTATGTCGATTACTCGATTCCCGTGGAGCCGCTGCGCGAGGAACTGAAGCGCGTCGTCGCCGAGACGCCGCTGTGGGACGGGCGCGTCTGTGGCCTGCAGGTGACCAATCTGAGCGAGCGCACGATGGAGCTGCGCTGCCTGGTCAGTTCGCCCAGTTCGGGCCAGAACTTTGACCTACGCTGCCTGGTGCGAGAGCGGATGATCGCCTACATTCGCGACCACTATCCGTGGGCGCTGCCCACGCTGCGCGTGCAGGCAGAAGCGAAGCCGCCGTCCATCATGCCGCCCGCGCAGCCGACGCACGTGGCTGGAAATGCGGACGCCTGCTGATATCGCGCGGGATTTAAGAGGCGTCCCATCAATGTCCCGTCTGCGCCTTCGTCAATAGCGCCAGCTTGTCAGGTCGGCTCCCTTGGGCGCGGTCTCCTGAATCCGCTGCATGATTTTTGGCAGGTACTGCGTCTCATAGTGCAGCCGACTGTAGGCGTTGGGCAGATTGGGATCGCCGTTCCAGCAGTGCTCTGCGCGCGGACCGTATGCAACCTCAGCGTGCGCGGGGGGATTGGCTTTGTCGAGAAAATCCTGCAACAGGTACACCGCATCGTTGAGCATGTACGTATCGTCGGAGCCGACATAGACGTGCAGCTTTCCTTCGAGTTTGGGCTGTAGCTGCGGCCACTCGCGCTCCAGCTTCGCCGTCAGGTCATAGTGATCCTGCCAATACTGCGCAACTGCGTGGTCGATGACTCCAGTCTGCTTGTCGAAGATGCGCGCCGGATAGCCATCCGGACCAATCGGCGAGAAGACGGCCTGCCAGATGTCATACTGTTCGCCGGAGCGACCGTGGTCGCCGAGCGCCGCCTCATATTGGTTCACACCACGCTGCGTAATCATGACGTGCCCCAGGTAATCCCGCATCGCCGGCTGCTCCACCTGCTTGTTTGCGCCCTGGATGAAGTACGCATTCGCATCCTTGTACAGATCGATGTTTGTGTAGGCATGAAAATCAACCGGATCGGGGCAAGCGATGAAAGCGCCGTTGTAGTGATCGGGATAGAAGACCTGCGCTGCGATTGCCTCCCAGCCACCGGTCGATCCGCCGTAGAGGAAGCGCGCCCACCCCTGACCGATGGCGCGGAACTTGCGCTCGACGGCGGGAATCAACTCCGTCTCAATCGCCTCTCCATAGGGGCCGAGATTGGCCGAATCGACCGCGTAGCTGTCGTCGTAAAAGGGATTGGCCGTTTGAATCTTCACGACCAGGAAACGCGGAAACTTCTTCGCAACCCACGTTTGATAGAAGCTGTAGGCTTCCTGCTGTTGAATGCGGTTATACCCGGCCAGGTGGAAGCGCTCGGAGTAGTCAGGCTTCAGATTGGGATCGGGCGGAGTGGTGCGAAACTCATCGAAGCCGTCGTTGAAGTGGTCTTCAAAGAGCATCAGCGGAAAGCGCGCGTCGGGGTGCTGGTCAAAACCCGACGGAACCAGCACGGTCGCAGCCAGATCAACGGGCCGACCCCAGAACTTCGTCAGCAGCGCGGACTGGATGCGAATACGCCGAACGAACTCCGAATCCGGTGTGGGCGGGATGGGCGGAATGACCTCGGTCAGCTCGATCTCAACCTGTTGCTGCGGCATGCCGTTGGCGCCAATCGTAATGGCCAGAGGCTTGGAATAGAGGTTGCCGGGCGCGATGTTCCAGTGCTGACCTTCGCCGCGGTCCGGCGCCAGTTTGATCACACGGCCATCGGCCATGTGAAAGGTCTCGTAGAGATTGAGCACGGCCTGTACGCGATAGTTGCCCGGCGGCAGTTGGCTCAGGTGCGCGTGCGGATAACCGGTCGCGCTGTTGTCCAAAGTAATCACGCTGCCCGGCTGCGCTCCGTCGAGCGTGATGCCGAAGATGTTCTGCGAACGCGGCGTGTCGTCGATCTGCATGCGCGGCTCATCGTCGGGATTGTTCGAGAGCAGCAGCAACAGACGCCCATCGATTGGCCCCGGCTGGCTCGCGCGCTCGCCGCCGCTTTTCAGCGGACGCGCATCCGCAGGAATGTGGACGCGAAAGCTTTGCGCGGAAAGTGCGGCGGTCGAAGCCAGGGCAAGAACGGCAAGCATGGAAGCGACAGTTTTTGGCATGATCCGGAGTATACGACGCGCCGAAGAAATGTTGACCGAAAAATGGCTGACTTTGGGGAAACTGGGGCACAAGTGGCCAAACCATCGCCAGGCTTTTGCCGCGAATCCTGCTGCCACCGGACAAGTTCTGAGAGCATCTCCACCAGGCTGCTCCGGGCAACCGAGCGCAGAAGCCGCCCAGATCAAAAAAACGCTTCGGTATCATCCGTAGTGTCCGTTCAATTAGAATGCAGTACATTATTGTTTCCCCAGCATAGGAGATCCAAGGAAAATGGTTCAGCCTCGAATCAGGCAACACATTGCGTGTATGGCGATTGCCATGGTCGGCGTAACGGCAGTCGCCGTGAGCGCCCAGGAGCACCCTCCGACGCCCAGCGGTCCTGCCCCTGTCCTTGTGACGGCGCGGGAGATGCTGAAGCCAGGGTACGAAGCCGAGCATGCAAGACTCGAAGCCGAGTATTTGGCAGTGCTGAATGCCGGCAACGGCAGCGAATATTACCTTGGAATGGGCGCAATCTCCGGGAAGCAACAAGTGATGTTCCTTTCCGGCTACTCCTCGCTGGAGGAGATGGCGGATGTGCACGATTACAACGAGACCATGCTGGGGGAAAAGCTGGCAAAGATCGATAGCGAGCACGGTGCGACTCTGGCTGGCGTGAATACGGACATCTGGAGGCTGCGCCCGGAGTTGAGCAATCCGGATATTGTGGATCTGGGAAAGATGCGCTTCATGGAGTTGACCCGGATTCATGTCAAGCTGGGCCACAGCCCCGAGTTTACGGATATGCTCAAGCAGATCAAGGCGGGATGGATGAAGACCGACCCCGATTTTCACTTCCTGCTCTACCAACAGGTCTTTGGTAACTCCAAAGACGACTCCTATCTGGTGGTCATCGCGGTGAAGTCTCTGGCCGACCTCGACAAGCACCACTTGACAATGGCCAAATTCCAACAGGAATTGGGCGAAAACGCGTATAAGCAGATGCTCGATTTCGAGAGCGCAAACTATGACAGCACAGCATCGAACCTCTACGTATTTACGCCAAGCATGAGTCGGCTTCCGGAAAGCTGGATCAAGGACGATCTTGAATTCTGGAGGCCAAAACCGATAGCAGAAGTCCCCGCGAAGAAGAGCGCAACAACTCAAAAGTAGATGCAGGGCAAATCGAGACCCAACGGCTCCGGAAGTGTACCGGAGCCGTCCTGTTTTCGAACGCGCTTCCCAGCATGCGCGTCACGGATTCAGCCATGATGGAGCCGTCTGTGAGGACGTGCGATCCAGCAACACGACGACGCATTGGGTTCCTAGCATATATACCTCGGTGGCTTCGTCGCGGTTTGTCAGCCCCGCTTGGATCGCGGGTCTGATACGGACGGCTTCAGGCTTTCGTTGATTGATGAAACATGCTCTACGCGCGTTGGTTTGCGCGTTGGTTTTCTTCCCGAAGATGTGTGGATCATGGAGTCAGCATCGACAGAAGAAAACGGCTGCCATCGGGCAGCCGTTTTCTGTGCTTGAATTTACTGTTGCTCGGCGTTGCACAGCGCGAGGCTCAGCGTCGCCCACCACCGTGGAAACCGCCGCCATGAAAACCACCGCCGCCACCGTGGAAACCACCGCCTACGAAGCCGCGGCCGCCGTGAAATCCACCACGATCCCCCCACCCTCTATGGTCGCCATATCCGCCACGGTCACCCCATCCGCCTCCGCGGTCGCCCCAACCGCCACGGTCGCCCCATTCGCCACGGTCACCCCATCCGCCTCCGTACCAGGGACCGGCACCGACGAAGATGCCGTTGTTAAACCACTGTGGTCCGTAGTAGCCATAGGGTGCGCAGGTATAGGGAGCATAGTTGTAGTAGCCATACTGGCACATGGGCGGACCTGCCGGATAACCGCCGCCAATGTTGACGCCAAACGAGATTTGCGCGTAAGCAGAGCGAGTCGGCGTCAGAAAGAATCCGATGATTGCAAGCAACGCAAAATACTTGAGGCTACGCATAGTCGTGCTCCTTCTTGGCCTTAGCCGCTTACCCAAGTGTCTGTTTCTTATTATCTAGAATAGTAATTTATCTGAAGAGCATTGCAGCCGTCGACCCGGTTCATGGCGCTGACTTTTGCTGCTGCACCGACAAGGCATCGCGGGAGATTCAAAGCACAGCGCTCTGTTCGGGTGTCAACCCGTACAAGTCCTCTCGAACTGGAAGCTGTCCGATCTCGGCCCGTTTTTCTGATTTTCGGTTTATTTGGAAAGATTGGTCGGGGAGAGAGGATTCGAACCTCCGACCCCCTGGTCCCGAACCAGGTGCTCTACCAGGCTGAGCCACTCCCCGTACCGTTGGTGCCGCGCGCTGACCCACCTGGTGATTCACATCCTGCGATGCTGGGTCGGCCGCGTTTGTCGGCGCACTTCATTGAGTGTAGCAGAAAAAAGTGACCCTGCTGCGGCGGCGGCGCTCATCGCGCAGGGCTGTCATCGCTTGCCTGGATTTCGACTTCCTGCGGGAAGAGAAAGCGCAGCATGGGGCGCACGCGATGAGACCAGCTTGCCTCATCGTGTGTGCCCCCATGGATGCGCTCAAAGTGCAGCGTTTGGCCGTCACGCCAGCCGTCGGAGCGCAGTCGGCGCGCGAGGGATTCGGCGTCACGCAGGGTCATGCGACCTTCGCTGTCACCGACATCGAGCCAGATGCGCGGTTTGTGTTCGATCTCTGCGGCGCGCTGATGGACAAAGGCGAGAATGCTGCGGCGGTTCCACCAGACGCTGGGCGAGAGGATGGCCAGATGCCCGAAGAGATGCGCGTATTCCAGACCGAGGTAAAGGGAGACCAGACCGCCGAGCGATGAGCCGCCCAGACCTGTCTGCGCGCGGTCCGCGGTGATGCGATAGTTCTGCGCGATCCAGGGCATGAGTTCATGCGTGAGCAGCAGGCCGTAGCTGGCGGCTTCGCCGCCGCCCATGCGCCAGTCGGCAGTGGGCGTGTATTCGGCCAGACGGCGCTCGCCGGTGTTGTGGATGCCAACGATGACCAGCGGCTCGACTTCACCGGCGGCAATGGCGGCGTCGGCGGCCTCTCGCACACGCCAGGTGCGCCCGGCGATAAAGGCGGTTTCCGGGTCGAAGAGGTTCTGACCGTCGTGCAGGTAAAGCACAGGATAGCGCCGCGTCGGATGCTCGTCGTAACCGGGCGGAAGATAGACGACAAGGTCGCGGTCGTCGGGCAGGAAGCTGCTGTGAAAGCGGCGATGGACGTGCAGACGAGGATGACCGGTGGATGTGGTTTCCCACAAGGAGGAAGCGTGGCTTTGCACGGCTTCGCGAAGCTGCTGTGTGGGTTGTGCGGCTGCGGCGTGCCGCAACTCTGCATTGTTTTGTTCCGATCTGTTCGACTGCGATCCGTTCAAGCCTGCCTTGTCCTCCGTTCCGCCTGAAATGCGGAGAAAAATCTTCTGTTTCTTGCTGGAAAAAGCTGCTCCGAAGCGATGGCTGTTACAGTTACACCCAACGGAGACAGAATTTCATGATACGTGAGTACCACAAGTGGTTTTCCTCACGGCTGGGCCGCGAGATGGAGTTGCTGGTCTTTGGTCACGGCGGATTGCCCGTGCTGGTCTTCCCCACTTCGGGCGGACGCTTCTTTGAGTTTGAGGACCGCGGGCTGGTCGGCAGCCTGGCAGGCAAGATTGATGCGGGCCAGTTGCAGCTTTACTGCGTGGACGCGGTCGATATGGAAAGCTGGTACAACCGCGCGGTGCCGCCGCGCTGGCGCATTGCGCGCCAGGTGCAGTACGAGAGCTATGTGATGGAAGAGGTCGTGCCACTGATGCTCGCGAAAAATCCCAACCCAAAGCGCATGACGCTCGGGTGCAGCTTCGGCGGATACCATGCGATGAACTTCGCGCTGCGGCATCCGGACCGCTTCACCGGCGCGCTGTCGATGTCGGGCGCTTTCGACATGACCAGCTTCCTGCATGGCTATCACGACGAGGATGTTTATTTTCAGACGCCGACGCAGTATCTGCCAAACCTGAACGACGGCTGGTACTTTGACCACTTCCGCCAGAACCAGTATGTGTTGGCGACGGGCTGGGACGACCAGTGCCTGGGCGCGAATCAGCACCTGGACGGCATCCTGGCAAGCAAGGGCATTCCCCACCAGCTCTACATCTGGGATGCGTGGAACTCCCATGACTGGCCGACCTGGGAGCGAATGCTGCATGCGTATCTGTGACGGTTTCGTCGGCTCGGGCAAACGGCGACAGAAAAATAGTTAAGTTTTCACTTGACTCTTTCAACGGATCGGCGGATAGTAAAGCCCATGCTTAACTGAAGCATGGGGAGAATCTCATGACGGACGAATCAATCGAAACAGGAATTGCCCACGCCAGCTTCACCCTGGTGCGGGAGTTCGCCGCACCGGTGGAGCGGGTTTTTGCCTGTTTTGCCGAGGGGGAGCGAAAGCAGAGGTGGTTTGCGGGAGATGTGCGCGCGGGCATGGAGGTGCTGGAGTATACGTTTGGGTTTGGCGTGGGTGAGCGGGAGCGGGCACGGTATAGGACGGCTCCCGACAGCCCGCTGCGCGGGGCGGAGCTGACGAACGAGACGTGCTATCTGGACGTGGTGGAGAACGAACGCATCGTGATGGCGTATTCGATGGCGGTGGGGACGTATCGCATCTCGGCGTCGCTGGCGAGCTTTACGCTGATGAAGACGGCGGCGGGGACGCGCCTGGTGCTGCATGAGCAGAGCGCATTCTTCCCAAACTCCGATGGAGTAGACCGAAGACGAGCGGGATGGGCGAAGCTGCTGGAGGCGCTGGAGCGGGAAGTGGCGCGAAAAGCAACGGTAGATTCCCTCCAGGAATGACACAAAAAAGCAAAAGCAGCGGCGCGGGAGGTGAGTGCTGAAGGAGCCGGCGGAAAAGCCGATCGAGCGCGTCTTGCAGGCACTGGCGGACGGGACAAGGCGGGAGATGGTGGAGCGCGTGAGCCAGGGGCCGGTGACGGTCTCTGAACTGGCGCGCCCGCTGGCGATGACGCTGGCGGCGGCGCTGCAACATGTGCAGGTGCTGGAGCGCAGTGGCCTGGTGAACACGGAGAAACAGGGACGCGTGCGGCTGGTGAAGATTGATCCAGAGGGATTGTCGGTGCTGCGAGAGTGGCTGGACGAGCGGCGCAGTCTGTGGGAGAAACGGTTGGATGGGTTGAGCGCGATGTTGCAGGAAAAACCGAAGCGTTGAAGGAGAACGATGGCTGCGCGTGCGTGGGTGGGGCTGGTGAGAGCGGTGAACGTGGGCGGAACGGGAAAGCTGCCGATGGCGGAACTTGCCGCGGCCTGCCGTGCGGCTGGACTGACTGAGGTGAAGACGTATCTGGCCAGCGGTAACGTTGTTTTCGTGGGGACTGGGACGGAAGCGGAGATCGTGGCTGCGCTGGAGGCGAAGCTGAGCCAGCGGATGGGCAGGCCGGTGGCGGTTATGCTGCGGACAGCGGATGAGCTGAGCGACGCGCTGCAACGGAATCCGTTTGCAGACCGGGAGCCATCGCGCACGCTGGTGTTCTTTTTGCCGAAGGCGTTGGTTGCAAACGATCTGGCTGCGACCGGGCAAAAGGATGAAGAGATTGCGGCTGGCGGACGCGAGATCTTCGTCTACTACGCGCGCGGAGTTGGCGATTCACGGCTGCGGATTCGCGCAGCGGAGACAGGAACGGCGCGGAACCTGAATACAGTGCGGAAGCTGGAGACGATGGCGAGAGCAGCAGAAGCGCTGCGTGGGACAGACGCGACCGCCGGTCGTCTCAGAGGGTAACCGCGCTCCCGTTGGTCGGCATTGCATGCAGCAGATGCGCGTTCGCGCGGTGGCGCGGAGAGTGGCTGCGCTCCCTTTGGTCGCGCGGGGCTTTTGCTGGGGATGATGGGAAAAAGCAGAAGCAGATTCCCTTCGGGAAGGCCAACAAGAAAAGCAAGAGCAAAGGCAACAACAGCAGCAGATGCGCGTTCGCGCGGTGGCGCTCCCTTGGGTCGCGCGGGGCTTTTGCTGGGAATGATGGGAAAAAGCAGAAGCAGATTCCCTTCGGGAAGGCCAACAAGAAAAGCAAGGGCAAAGGCAAGAACAACAGCAACAGAAAGAACAACCGCAACAGCAAGAGCAAAAGCAAGAGCAGATTCCCTGCGGGAAGGCCAACAAGAAAAGCAAGGGCAAAGGCAAGAACAACAGCAACAGAAAGAACAACCGCAACAGCAAGAGCAAAAGCAAGAGCAGATTCCCTGCGGGAAGGCCAACAAAAGTGAGAAA
>JAJZHE010000027.1 GCA_021804655.1 Acidobacteriota bacterium | reverse complement strand
CCATCACGTCTTCGCCCTGTACGCCGCGGATGAAGGCGGCGGCGGTGTCGCCGGTGAGGACGGGGTCTTCGCCGTAGGTGTTGTAGCCGCGGGCGAAGGTGATGTCGCGGTCGATGTTGATGAAGGGCTGGAGGACGACATCGATGCCGAGAGCTTTGGCTTCACGCGCGACGACCTGGCCATTGGCGACGGCATCGGCATGGCTGAAGGTGGCGGCCAGACCCATGGTGGCTGTCTCTGCCTGAGAAGGATAGCGGGTGAGGATGCCGGGAGGTCCGTCGGAGAAGCGCAGCGGCGGAATGTGCAGGCGCGGCACACCGGTGAGATATCCGGCCTGGCCCTGATTGGTGGCGGGATCTTCAGAAGCGCCGCGGATGAGCGCCATTTTTTCGTCGAGGGTCATCTGGCTGAGCAGCTTGTCGACGCGGGCATCTCCGGTGACCACAGGTACGGACTGAGCGTGGGCTGAAACTGCCGGAACGGTGGCGGCTGCAAGAGCGGCGACCGCAATCGCGCAGCTCCAACGGAATCTAAAAGACATACGACTGTCTCCTCTATTTTTAATCTCAGGCGGAACTGCGAGAGAGAAGCGAAACTCCAGGCAGAATCTGCGCGTCACCCAGTCAAACAGGTTTGAACAAAATACGCAAACCGATAGAGAAACGGTTCCAGGCAACTGGGAATTTTGACTTCGGCAGGATACGGTGACCGCTGGTGAGCGACTCCAGTATGCTTGGGCTTGCGGGATTCTGATGAGCGACCAGTATCGACAGTATGAGCCGGAGACGATGGCGATCCTGGCCCGTCTGCTGGACGGAGATCGGCGCACCCTGGCGCGCGCCCTGACGATGGTGGAAAGTGGTGCGTCCGGAGCGCTTGTCGCTGCCTGCCGCAAGGCACTGGCCGAGCGTGAGCCTGTCCGGCGATCCTTGCGGCTGGGTATGACCGGTGCGGCCGGCGTGGGCAAGAGCACGCTGCTGGAGGCACTGACACGCGCATTGCGGCAGCGGGGCCGCTCTGTCGCCGTGCTGGCGATTGACCCTTCGAGTCCGCTGACTGGAGGCGCGATTCTGGGCGACCGCATCCGCATGCAATCGATGGCGGGCGACGAAGGCGTTTTCATTCGATCCATGGCGACGCGCGGCCACTTGGGCGGAATGGCGGCGGCGGCTGAAGATGCGCTTGCGGTGATGGAAGCCGCAGGCTGGGATGTCCTGCTGGTGGAGACCACGGGCGTGGGTCAGGGCGAGGTGGACGTGGCGCAGCTTGTGGATGCGGTTGCCGTCGTGCTGGCTCCGGGAATGGGCGACGGAGTGCAGGCGATGAAAGCCGGCGTGCTGGAGATTGCCGATGTGCTGGCGCTCAACAAGGCCGACCGCCCCGGGATCGACGAACTGGAGCAGGAGATGGCCGCAGCCGAAGCCATGGCCGAGATCGTGAGCGGGCGCGAGCAGCGCAGGATTCTGCGCACAGCCGCGCTGCACGGTGAGGGCGTGGAATCGCTGCTGGATGCTTTGCTGGAGATCGCCGAAAGAGGCAGAAGCAAGGGACCGCAACATCGCGAACAGCCAGGACGATCGGCTGCTCCTGCCATCCATCCGCCGCAGATCGATCATCTGGGCATCGCCGTACGTTCGTTGGATGAGTCGGAGGGTTTCTATCGAGCGCTGGGACTGGTGGCGCAGCAACGCGAAACCGTTGCGGCGGAGCGCGTGCGAGTGGCGATGATGGCGACAGGCGAGAGCCGCATCGAGTTGCTGGAAGCGACGGATGCGGAATCGACCATTGCAAAATTCATTGCACGGCGCGGCGAGGGATTGCATCACGTGGCGCTGCGCGTGGATGCGATTGAAAGCGTGGTCGCGCGACTGCGCCAGCAGGGTGTGCGGCTTGTGCATGAGCAGATTCAGGTTGGCGCTGGTGGTCATCGCTACATCTTCGTCCATCCGGCGAGCGCGCATGGAGTGCTGCTGGAGCTGGTGGAGGCTGCGGAATGACCCGCCCTGCACAGGAGGAAGCCGGAACGAAGAATCGCGAGAACGCACTGCTGCTCGGCATCGACGCCTGCGGCACAACCGGAAGCGTAGCGCTGGCATGCGTGGAGCAGGGTGAACTTCGTGTTCTGGGCGAGGCAACGTTGGCCAGCCGCGAGTGCGCTGCGGGCCTGGTGCCTGCGATTGCAGATTTGCTGCGCAGCGCGGATCGTTCCATCGAGATGCTTCGCGGCGTGGTCGTCGTCCATGGGCCGGGCAGTTTCACAGGGATTCGCGTGGGCGTGGCGACCGCAAAGGGGCTGGCCGAGCCGCGTGGGCTGCCGTTGATCGCTGTTTCCCGCCTGGATACTCTGGCGCGTGTGGCAGGCGCGGATGGCGCCGCTCTGGATGCCTGGCGCGGACAGATGTTTGTGGGCATGAAAACGCCCGATGGATGGCAGGAGCGGCTGGTCACCGCGGGCGAGTTTACGGTTGCCGAAGATGGTTTACAGATGCCGGAGACGGTCGCCGTCTGTGAGGAGTCCGTTGCACAACTGCTGGAAACCGTCGCCGAAGAAGTGCATCTGGTGCGTGTGACCTCACCCGGCGCGGCACAGGCTCTGGAGGCGGCGCTGGAGCGCTGGCTTGCCGGTGAGTCGGACGATGCCGCCGCGCTGGATGGGCATTATCTGCGGGGGTCGGAGCGGGGTACGGAGCGCGGGCCGTCTCGTACTTCCGAGGCACCGACACCGATTGCGGACGATGCCCCAGGACGCAGCAGGATGCGCCCGTGATCGTCCTGCGCGCGATGCATGCCGGAGATATTGCGCAGGTCATGCAGATGGCTGCTACGCTGCCGGAAGCGCCGCACTGGCCGTTGTCGGCCTGGGGGCAGATTCTGGCTGGCGAGGGATCGCCGCTGCGCATCGCTCTGGTCGCGGAAGTGCTGGTCGCGGAAGTGAGCGCTGCGGTCGTTGGAGTGGCCATTGCTTCCGTGGTGCTGGAGGTTGCCGAACTGGAGTCCATCGCCGTGGCAACCCAGTGGCAGCGCCATGGCGTGGGCGGCAGGTTGCTGAAAGAACTGATCGCGCATTGCGCACAGGCGGGGGCGCAGCGGATGACGCTGGAAGTGCGAGCATCGAATCTGGCTGCGCAGGCCTTGTATCGCGCGCAACAGTTTGCCGTGATGCGTCGCAGACAGGGCTATTATCGCGATCCTCCGGAAGATGCAGTGGTGATGGAGCGCTTGCTTGGCTGAGCGTTATCAGTGACATTGCAGCAGCGAGTGATCTTTGTTCAGAGCCTGTTGTTTTTTTCAAGTTGCAGCGGCAGCGCTTTGGGCGTATACAGGTATTTCTCCTGTCTTGCGAGGTGAACCATGGCGGAACTCCTGGAAGAAAGCAATGGCGCTGAGTTGGAACGGCTGTCGAACGAACATCGCCGTTACGCTCAGCGTCTGGATGAGCTGATGGCTAAACCGTATCTCTCCACGGAAGAGCAGTTGGAAGAGGTGAGACTGAAGAAGCTGAAGCTTCACACCAAGGACCTGATTGCTGCTTTGGAACATCGCATTCCAGCGGTTGCCTGAAGCTTCTTTCGTCCTCGGTACAGACGAAAAAGTGCTAGAGCCAGCGCGGAAGTCTGGACAGCTTCCTGCCTTGAGGAAGCTGCGCCGTATAATCGTTGGGGATTATGGTTAAAGACGGTTACTACTACGGCGTGGGATTTCTGGCGGCGGCTTGCGCGCTTGGCTGGTTTGCAAACGTATGGCTGGCAATGCCTTGCATCCTGCTGGCGGCATTTTTTCTTTGGTTTTTCCGTGACCCGGAGCGCCGGATTCCAACCGGCGAAGGACTCGTCGTCTCCCCTGGCGATGGGGTGGTGACGGAAGTGGCGCGCATCCAGACCGCAGAGGGTGAGCGGCAGCGGATCAGCATCTTTCTCAGCGTCTTCAACGTGCACGTCAACCGCTCGCCGATCGCCGGAACGGTGGTCGCAGTGCGCTATCAGAAGGGCTTGTATCTCAATGCGATGAATCCTGCTTCCGCCGAGCGCAATGAGCAGAACAGCGTCACGGTTCGCGGCGACGACGGTGCGGAAGTAACCTTTCGCCAGATTGCCGGCCTGCTGGCGCGACGCATCGTCTTTCATCCCGTGGAAGGCGACCGCCTGCAGCGCGGCCAGCGCGTCGGACTGATCAAGTTTGGCTCGCGCGTCGATGTCATTCTGCCCGCCGATGCCGAGATTCAGGTGAAGATCGGCGTGCGTGTGAACGGTGGCAGCAGCGTGCTGGCAATCCTGTCCGGAGCAGGCAAGTGAATCTGTTGACCGGCAACGCCATGGGCGCTCGGCGAGATCGCCCTCGCAGGCGTCGTCGCGGGATGTTTGTGCTGCCCTCGCTCTTCACCGCCGCCGGCATCGGGGCGGGCTACTTTGCCATCACGCAGACGATGCAGGCGATGCAGGCCGGCGTGGACGCTGCGCAGAAGCTGGATTGGGCCGCGCTGGCCATCTGCTTCGCCATCCCGTTTGACGCTTTGGACGGACGCATCGCGCGCATGACCAACACGGCCAGCGACTTTGGCCGCGAACTGGATTCTCTTGCCGATGCCATCACCTTCGGTGTGGCGCCGGCGCTGCTGGCGCTGGTCTGGGGATTTCATTTTCTGCCCGAGACGATCAGTCCGGAAATGGCCCACCCGATTGTTCAGGTGGGATCGTTCGTCTGTTTCCTCTATCTGCTTTGCGGAGTCTCGCGTCTTGCCCGGTTCAACATCAGCCACGATCCGCAACCGCAGAATCCGGGTCGTCTGGACCGCAAATACTTTGTCGGCATGCCCATTCCGGCCGCAGCCGGTCTGATCGCCTCCACCGTCCACTGCTTTTACGGCATTCCCATCCCTTATTGGTGGCTGGCTCTTTTGTGGATCGGGTTAGTGGGACTGATCGGATTCCTGATGGTGAGCACCTGGCGCTTCTGGTCCGGCAAAGAGATCAATCTGGCGCGCACGCAACCCTTTCAGCTTCTGATGCTGCTGGCGATTGCCATCTTCATCCTGATTCGCTTTTCGCGCGGAGTGCTGTTCGTCATTGCGCTCACCTATATGTTTTCCGGCATCTGGGCGCGTACCGCATACTCGTGGTCACGCCGACGCAGACAGAAGCCGGAGATTCCAGCCGTCCTGCCAGCCCAAGAAACTGCTTTCCCGATCGAAGGAGACACCCCACAACAATGACGCCGTCGTTCAGAATCGGAATTGTAGGAGCAGGTTCGCCGCTGGGCAGCGAATTAAAAGAGGCGCTTGCCGAGTCGTCGTTCGCCTCGGCGCAGTTTGTGCTGATGGATGATGCGGAGGCGCACGGAAAGCTGGATCAGATCGGCGATGAGCCAGCCGTAGTCCTCGGGCTGGGCGACGGTTCGTTCGATGGCTTGGATTTTGTCTTTTTTGCGGGAGCAAGAGTGCAGGCGCAGCGCTGGAGTCGCGATGCGCTGCGTGCCGGAAGCACGGTACTGGACTTGACTGGAGTTCTGGATACAGAACCGGATGTGCTGATTCACAGCTCCTGGATGGAATCACAGCCGGTCGAGCCGGACCTGCTGACGCGTGTTGTCGTCCCGGCGCATCCTGCTGCGCTGGCTGTGGCGATGCTTGTCTCTCGCCTGCATGCGTCCGGCTTGCTTCGATCCGTTGCAGCCACTGTCCTGCATCCTGCTTCAGAGTTCGGCGCAGCGGCCCTCGACGAACTCCATCAACAGACGGTCGGGCTGCTGAGTTTTCAAAACGTGCCGCGCGAAGTCTTTGATGCGCAAACCGCCTTCAACCAGTTTGTCGATGCCGGCGAGTCGGCCCGGATCAACCTGCGCGAAACAGAAGAGCGCATCTCTCGGCATCTTGCAGCGCTCGCTCCTAAGGCGGATATTTCAATTCAGTTGGTTCAGGCCCCGGTCTTTCACGGACTCTGTTTTTCCATCTGGGTGGAGTTGACCGAAGCTGTCTCACAAAATGCAGTGGAACAGGCACTGAGCGGTGCGCATATCGAGCTTCAAGCGGCATCCTCCGAGAGTCCCTCCAGTCTGGCAGCGATCGGACAAAATGAGCTTCTCGTGCGATTCAGCACGCACTCCGATGGATCTGCGCATACTGGGAATATCCACAGGTTCTGGCTCTGGGCGGCGTGTGACAATCTGCGCATAGCGGCACAGAATGCAGTCGATTGCGCACTGGATTTGCGGCGCTTGCGACCCCAGGGACAGGTGCAATAGCCAAAGAGCGGCGTTGGCAGACCATGCCAGCCGCTTTTCGTGGTTGTGCGCTTTGCCGCGAGATCAATGGTTTGGGATCAAAGCGTCGGCGTCGCGTCGATCAGCCTTCGCGTGTAGGTCTGGCTCGGGGCATTGCAGATTGCCTCGGTTGCGCCGGTCTCCACCAGCCGACCGTGCTCCAGCACTGCGATGCTTGTCGCCAGATAGCGGACAAGAGGCATGGAATGGCTGATGAATAAGTACGTCAGCTTCATCTCCCGCTGTAGGGTACGCAGCAGATTCACGACCTGCGCTGCGACGCTGACGTCGAGCGCCGAAACAGGCTCGTCCAGCACCAGAATCTCCGGTCGCAGAGCCAGCGCTCGCGCAATGTTGATCCGCTGCTTCTGCCCGCCGCTGAACTCATGCGGATAGCGAGCAAGCGCGGACTCGTCCATCCCCACGGACCGCAGCAGTTCCGTTGCCGCCTGACGCAATGCAGCGCGGTGAATATTGCCGCTCGCGCTGCTGCCGTGAATCACCAGCGGCTCCGTCACCAGATCAAGAACTCGCATCCTTGGATCGAGCGCTGCTGCCGGATCCTGAAAAACCGGCTGCATCCGACGGCGCAGGCTCTGTATTGTGGCAGGTGTGACTGGGATGCCATCAATGTGGACACAGCCTTCATCCGGCTCTATCAGACCCAGCACCATCCGGGCGACGGTACTTTTGCCGCTGCCAGACTCGCCCACCAGACCCAGCGTCTCTCCGCATTGGATTGTGAAACTGACCCCATCGACGACCGTCGTCTCCACGCGGCGCACTCCGACGCGACGCGCATAACGCCGAGTCAGACCCTCCGCTTCCACCAAAGCCACAGGTCAACTCAGCTTCGGATGCAGCTTGTGGAATCCCGTTGCATCCTGGTAGGCACGGCCAAAAGCCAGCAGTCGAGCATCGTGATAATGCGCAGACAGCAGCGTCAGACTCACCGGCGTCCCAGGGCCACCGATATTGTCATCGTTGCCGTCATCGACCTTCGGCGGCTGTGGCGCATCGGCGCCGCGCAACCCATTGGGAACGATCAAGGCCGGATGCCCGGTCAGGTTGGTCGCCACCAGTTGCTCGCCGCTGGTAGGCGTCACGATGATGTCCACCTGCTCGAAGAGCTTCGCCCACTGCTGAATGGCGAGCGTCCGTGCGCGATTGGCCTGAATATACTCCACTGCCGGATAGAAGCGCGCAACCCGAAAATCGTTGGGCCAATCCTGTGGTCCCTGCTCGGTCAGCAGGCTGTCGCGACCCGTCATGGTCAAATCGTCAAAGGCTGCGGCCGCCTCAGCCGTCAGCAGTGGTGTCATCGCGCCATAGGGCAGCCTGGGCAGCTCCACCGGAAGAAGAGAGACACCCATTTTGCGCAGCGCGTCCAGAGCCGCAAGATCGTATTTCTGGTCATAGGCGCGGCGCGCGTGCCCCGCAGCGTACATCGCGTTACGCTCCTCACGCGCTTTTTGCTGCGCCGGAGTCTCATTGCCTTTGGCCGCACGCGGATGAAACGCTCCAACCGGGTCAAACTCGCTTTTGAAGTAGCCGATGCGCAGCTTTTTCCAGTCAAAATCAGCGTCCCAGTTGAAGGCCGCCTGACGGACCGTCAGGTCCAGACCGTCCGGACCATAGATAGATTGCATCACCATCGCGCAATCCTCCACGCCGCGGCAGATCGGACCGAGCTTATCCATCGTCCAGCTCAACGCCATGGCTCCAGTGCGCGGCACAAAGCCGAACGTTGGTCGCAAACCTGTGTCCCCGCAGCGCGTCGATGGAGAAGAAATCGAGCCTAGCGTCTCCGAACCAATTGCAAAACCGACACATCCTGCCGCCACAGCGCTGGCCGGCCCTGCCGAAGAACCGCTCGACCCTTGCGCTGGATTCCAGGGATTGCGCGTCTGGCCGCCAAACCAATGGTCTCCCATGGCAAGCGCGCCGAGCGTCAATTTGGCCACCAGGATTGCACCCGCAGCATCGAGCCGTTGCACAACCGTTGCATCTTCGTCGATCATCTGCTTTTCAAAGCCACCCGCGCCCCAGGTCGTCGGATATCCCTTCACAGCCAGCAAATCCTTGGCTCCCCACGGAATGCCGTGCAGTGGACCGCGGTACAAACCCGCAGCGATTTCAGCGTCGGCAGCGCGCGCCTGCGCCAATGCGCGCTCTTCCGTGAGCGTAATGACGAAGTGCAGCTTCGCATCGTACTTCTTCAGTCGCGCCAGATACATCTCCGTCAACTGGAGAGCCGTCACTTTGCGCGCCTTCACCAGCGCCGCCAATTCCCCCACCGTCGCAAAGGCCAACGTGTCCGTGCTGGACGGAGTTGCTTCCACTTCAACACGACTCCACTTCGGCTCGGTGATTCCACTTTCCACCACGGCACCGGCGGGCAGCGGGTCGAAAATAAATGCCGGCGCAACGCTATTCGACATCTTCAGCTTGCGAATTTCATCGTAGCCATCTCGCTGCGACTCCAGGCCATCGAGCATCATCTGACGCTGCGCCGGAGTCAGAGGGACACCGGCCAGCGCAGCCGCTTCATCGATCATCTCCGCGGTCACCGGTGCCAGGGCTGCCGTGGACTTCTCCTGTGCCTGAGCCGCCAGCGTAAAAAGCACCCCCGGCATCAAAGCAGAGCCAACGCCAGCTTGCGTGCACAAAGAGAGAAAACCTCTACGGTTCAAGTGATTTTCCGCGCGATGCATTGCTCGATCCTTTCGTTGGTTGCAGGCCAGAAATGGATGGACAAACTACAAGAGCCTCCATGATTGGAGGCTCTTGAGTTGTGGCCAAATTTACCCTACTTCATGTTCCCGCTGGAATCCATGACAATTCCGCCTGGGCCTTGATTCTTCTTAGCTTCATTTGCCTTGCGAGTACCCATCGCTTTGTCGCGCCACTCATCGGCTGAAGCAACGTCCGCTTTACGCCCGGTATCGTCACCACAATCCAGATCGGCTTTTCGGCGATAGATCAAGTTCATATAAGCCATCGCGTCGTCGTAATCAGGACGATTTTCAACCGCCATGTTGAGATATTTCAGGCCTTCTTCGACCAGCGGCGCATTTTCCTGCTGAAGAGCCGCGCACTCTTTCTTTGGCAGCTTGGCATTGCCCAAACCATCATCTGTAATACCGGCCGGAGCAAGAATTTTCAAAGCGTTCTCATGTGCTTCCGTCCAGTCAATCACACCTACGGTATAAGCTGCTTCCGGGTCTTTCGGATCGACGGAAAGAACCTTCTTCTGCCACTCTTTGGCATCATCCAGCTTCTTGATATTGAAGTAGAGGCTGGCAATACCCTTCATACTATTGACATCGCTGGGGTCCTGCTGAAGCACTTCTTTGTAAATATCAATCGCCTGCGTGGCCATCTTCACATTGTCAGGAGTATCCAGTCCGGGAACAATATTTTGAGAGAGTGCCGTTGCCAGATAGTTCTTCGCCATGGGCAGAGTCGGATCATCCTTGATCGCCGTTTGAAAGTGCGAAATTGCGATCTCATACTTACCGGCTTTGTAGGCTTCAACCCCTTTGTTGAGCTGATCGCGCGCGGCGAGACGATTGCATCCAGTGAAAGTAACTGCCATCACAACCAGGCTTGCAGCAAGGATCGGCAGACGTGCGCTTCGATTCATGTTCGTTTCCTTCTCCTTCGAGTCGTCGCCAGTGATTCCGACGCCTGGCAGGCCCGCGTTGTGATTTCCGATGCCCGCTTTACTGACCCGCCATGATCTTAGGGGTCATCAGGCCTACGTGATCGACTCCTGCCGCGTTGCCAATATCAATGACATCGGCAATCTGAGCAAAGTTCACGTCGTCGTCGCCCTTGACAAACATCACGCGTTCAGCGCGGTTGGCGTAGATTGCGGTAAGCCTGGCCTGCAAATCGCTTTTGGCAACATCGTCCTGATTAATCTTGTACGCGACCTGGTTGCCACCAGTATGCAGAACAGAGACGACAATCGTGCGATCATCCGGCTGCGTTTGCTGCGGATTCTTGGGCGGCTGAGGGACCAGCGCATCAAGCCCCTTCGGCGTAACCGGCACAATCACCATGAAGATGATCAGCAGCACAAGCAATACATCGATCAACGGAGTTACGTTGATATCGGAGGACAGGCCACCAGACCCGCTTGTTCCCATTGCCATAACTTTGACTCCTTGAAAAAACTTTCTCGCAACCTGCTTTTGCGTCCAGCACCGCGTATACCGGCTACTACTCTCCTGAAGAGCCAGGCCCCTGTCGCTTCTCGGTCAGCAGCCCTACAGAATCCACACCGGCAGAACGAACGTCGTCGATCGCATTTTCGACATCAAGATAACGTGCACGAGCATCGGCACGGACGAAAATCTGCTTGCCCGGCTTATCGGCGAGCATGTCTCTTACCTTTTGGCCAATCTCAGAACCCGCGATGCGATTCTGCCCCAGATAGAGCGATCCATCCCGCGTGATCGCCACCACAATTGCATCTTCCTTATCGGCATCCGGCATCGCAATCGGATTGTCCGTCTTCGCCAGATCAACGCTGACCTTGTTCTGCAGCATCGGCGTGATGACCATGAAGATGATCAGCAACACAAGCATCACGTCCACCATGGGAGTCACGTTAATGTTTGAGTTGACCTTTGCGCCTTCATTACGAACTGCAAGTGCCATGTTTCTGCTCCAAATCTGAGTTCTGTCGCCCTGCTGCTGAAAGCATCTGCTCGTCGAACCCGAAACTTCACTCAGGTTCTGGCGGAGCGATTGCCTGCCCCGCCAGAATCCCTGCCCCAGTTCCAAGTGAACGACTCCACCCCAAAGAATGCCTGTGTGCCCAGGCAACTCTGGACGGACAGGCCCTACTTGTTGCTCTGCTTGATGAAGTAATCCACCAGCTCGCTGGAGGAGTTATCCATCTCGACGTCAAACGCCTCAACGCGACCGCTGAAGTAGTTGAAGCACATCACAGCCGGAATGGCGACGATCAAGCCAAAAGCCGTTGTGACAAGAGCTTCCGAGATACCGCCGGCGACGGCGCCAATGCCCGAAGACTTCTGCGTTGCGATCTGCTGAAAGGCGTTCAGGATGCCCATAACCGTGCCGAGCAGGCCGACAAATGGAGCCGTCGATCCAACTGTTGCAAGAACACTGATGCCCTTCTTCAGCTTGGCATGGACAATCGCTTCTGCCCGCTCCAGAGCGCGCTTTGCGCTTTCGACCGTTTCTTCGTTGACGCTGCCGCCCTGGCTCTTGAACTCCTGGAGGCCAGCCTGGACAACTTCAGCAAGATGCGACTTCTTGCTGCGATCCGCGATTTTGATCGCCTCTTCGAGCTTTCTATCTTTCAGCGCACCTGCAACCTTCGGTGCGAATTCGCGCGACTGCTTGCGAGCTGCCGAGAAGTAAAGGTAACGGTCGATCATGACCGCCAGCGACCAGACCGACATGATGAAAAGAATGACCGCGATGCCCTTGGCAAAGTAGCCCATGTGGCCCCAAAGACCCATCAGACTAAAGTCAACGGTTTCGTCCTGGAACATTGCCAGTGCCGAGGTGGCGTGTGTAAGGTGTGCAAACTGAGTGAGAATCACTGAATCGTTCCTCCTGGGAATAGCTGAATACCTGGTGAAATCTGCTGCGGTTACAGGCTGTGGAATCTGGCACAATCAATTCCAGACCCGCGTACAATTGGCAACCGGAAAACCGGCTAGCCGAGCGAAAAACTCTCAGCCGCCCAGGCTGAAGACAACGTTAACGGTTGTTTCCACTTCAACCGGCTCACCATTGAGCATATAGGGTTTGTAGCGCCAGCGGCTGACAGCCTGAAGCGCCGATTGCTGCAACATCGCCGGCCCACTGATGACGCGAAGGTTTTGAATTTCACCCGACTTCGAAATCGTCGCCTGAAGAACGACCGTTCCCTGCATGCGAGCGGCCTTGGCGATCGCCGGATAAATCGGGCTGACTTTTTGAAGAAGCAAACCCTGCGCGACACCTTGCGAAATGGCGATCTTCTTGGGCGGGGCTGCTTTCACGACCGGCGCAGCCGAACCACCGAAGAGGCCGCCAATGACCCCTCCTGGCGCTCCACCCCCCATCCCTTCCATTCCAGCCACACCAAAGCCAGCAGACGGCGGTGCTTCTTTTTCAGCAACCATCTTGATCTGCTTCGGAATCCGGGTAGGCGCCGTGAGCTGATTGTTCATCATCTGCGGCTTGACGATCACCTGATGTACTTGCGGTGGTGGTGGCGGCGGCGGTGGTGGCGGTGGTGGCGGGGCTACCAGCAAAGTAGCCATGGCCGCCTTGGGAAGGGCTTCGGGATAGATCAGCGGGATCAGGACCATGACGCCTATGACGGAGCCGCAAAGGATCGTCGTGAGCACCATCCAATATTTGCTCTTGCTCTTGATCCGGTTGCTGGAATCGAATGTTGCATCTTCAAACATGGCCGACCTCGAATTGCATAGGATTTCTTAAAAGTGTAGACACCGCGGCGCACCCGTTTGTTCCCGTTTTTTTTGCCCGACTTCTTCCCGGTCCAAATGGTGTGCTCAAGCTATATCAGAAGAGCCGCACACCTGCAAAATACACACTGAAAATGCCGCAAATGCAGTGCAGCCTCGCGCTGGTGTGCGAGGCTGACAGGAAGAACGCAGATGCGCGTGAGAAGCGATCAGCGGCTGCGTTTGGCCGCCGGCAATGTGGCTGCCTTGCCCCGGTGCATGCGCCAGTCCTGATAGGCCACAAGCATGGGTGCAGCGACCGCGATTGAGGAGTACGTACCGATCAAAATGCCCACAACCAGCGCGAAGGAAAATCCGCTGAGCACCTTGCCGCCGAAGATATACAGCGCCAGCACGGTAAGGAAGGTTAGCCCTGAGGTGAGCACAGTTCGGCTCAGCGTCTGGTTGATGCTGCGGTTGACAACATCGGCCAGACCCTCGCGACGACTGATACGCAGATTTTCACGAATACGATCGAAGACGACGATCGTGTCGTTCATCGAGTAGCCGACCAGTGTGAGAATTGCAGCGATGACGGTGAGGCTGATCTCCTGGCCGGTGAGTGCGAAGGCTCCGACGGTGATCAGCGTGTCATGGAAGACGGCGACGACGGCGGCCACACCGTAAATCAGCTCAAAACGGAACCAGAGATAGACCAGCATGCCAACGAGCGAATAAAGCGTGGCCAGACCAGCCTGCTTTTCAAGCTGACGTCCGACAGTGGGGCCGACGGCCTGAACGCTGCTTTCGAGAATCGGGTTGTTGTAGTGCTGGCGCAGCGCATCCAGAATCTGTTTGCGGCTGCTGTCCACATTCACATCCGACTGCTCCGGCAGACTGATCAGAAGTTCATGCTTCGCCGGCACATCGTACGCAACGATCTTCACATCGTGAATGCCTGCCGCGTCCGTGGCATTCCGCACCTGGTTGGCGTCCGGCGCGCTGGCAAAGGTGACCTGCACCTCCGTACCGCCTTTGAAATCCACGCCAAGCGGCACCGGGCTGCCGGTGCGAGCGTAATGCATCCCCATGGAGATGATGCCGGAGACGCTGAAGATGAGGGAAAAGGCAAGAAAGTACCACTTCTTGCCAAGCCAGTCGATAGTAACGCCAGTAAAAAGTTCCACGATGCTTTCCGTACCTTCCCAATTGCGGCGGCGGTGCACAGTCCGCGCATAGCCGCCGCATATTGCAATCGCTAGATGGAGATCCGCGCTCCAGCTTTCATGCTGTTCAGGTGCGAGTCAAAGATGACGCGCGAAACGAAGACAGCGGTAAACAGATTGGCCAGCAGACCGAAGAAGAGTGTGACCGCAAACCCCTTCACCGGGCCGGTACCGAACATGAAGAGAATGGCGGCGGAGACGATGGTTGTCACGTGGGTATCGACGATGGTGACCCACGCGTGTGCGAAGCCCTGATCGACGGCCTGCGCTGCCCCTTTGCCTGCGCGCATTTCTTCTCGAATGCGCTCAAAGATCAGCACGTTCGAGTCGACGCCCATACCAATGGTGAGGATGACGCCAGCAATGCCCGGCAGGGTGAGCGTGGACTGGCTGAAGCCCATGAATCCTAGCAGAATCACAAGATTCAGAAAGAGCGCGAGATCGGCGTTGATGCCCGCTCCACGATAGTAGAGCAGCATGAAGAACATGACTGCGAGCGTTCCGGCGACGGCAGCGATGACGCCCTGACGGATGGAGTCCGCGCCCAGTGACGCGCCGACAGTGCGCTGTTCGATGGGAATGATACTGGCTGGAAGTGCGCCGGTGCGCAGGGTCAGAGAGAGAGCGTCGATCTGCTCCTTGCTGAACTGGCCTTCGATCTGGCCGTTATCGCGAATCGCAGACTTGATGACGGCGACGTTTTTCACGCGGTCGCCGAGCACAATCGCCATATAGCTGCCGACGTGCGTCGAGGTGTAGTCGTAGAAGCGCTGGCCGCCAGCGTTGGTCAGCACAAAATTCACGCCCTGCCGACCTGAATCGTTCGGGCCAATCGCGCTGGCGTCACGAAAGTCGCGTCCGCCGACGATCGAAACCCGCTTGAGCAGGAAGACATGATCGCCGCCGTCGGAGCTGACGCCCTGCGGATCGCCGTGCACAAGGTATTGATCCGGAGGAATGACCCCGCCCAGACTGGCCGTTGCCTCCTGCTCGCTGGCGTAGCCGTCCGGGTTTCCCGCGACTTCATGCACCTCCAGGCGCGAGGTGGACTGAATGATGTCCTTGATGCGATCCAGATCTTCGACGCCAGGCAGTTCCACCAGAATCTCGTTGGCGCCAAGTCCGTAGCGCTGAATGACCGGCTCACTCACGCCCAACCGGTCCACGCGGTCGCGGATCGTCTCAATCGACTGGTCCAGCGTACGCGATTCGAGGTCGGCAAGCTGCGAGGGCTTCATGGTCAGCGTAAAGCTGTGATCGCTGCTGTTGCTGGCAATGTCATACTCGGTGCCAAAACGATCAGAAAGTTCACTGCTGACAGCACTGGAGTGGGCAGGATCAACACCGTCCACGCGAATTACCTGCGGTGTGTTGGGGTCGGGCTTGATCACCTGAGTGTAGGCGAGGTGGCTATCGGCCATCGCCTGTTCAATGCGCGCAACCGTGTTGTCGGTTTCGGCATTGACGGCGTCCTTGACGACCACCTGAAGGATCAAATGCGCGCCGCCGCGCAGGTCAAGACCCAGATGGATGCGCTGGGTGATGGCCTGTTCCAGCGCCGCGCCGCTGACGCCCTTCGGAATGCCGAAGATGCCGTATAGAAATACGAGCAGCGTGCCGATGATGAGTGCAATCTTGCCGTTCAGATTCTTCTTCATGGTGAGATCTATCCGTGCCTTCCCGATCCTGGACCTTCCTGATGCTGGGCGCTATTTGCCCGCATCCTCCTGCGTGGTGACTGCGGCGATTGCGCTTTTCACAACTTCCAGCTTCAAACCATCCGGCGCCACACGCAACACAAGGGTATCGTCTTTCAGGCTGAGAATGGTGCCGCGAATGCCGCCGGTGGTTGTCACTTTGTCGCCCGCCTTCAGCGCGGAAAGCATCTCACTCCAGTGCTTCTGCTTGCGCTGCTGAGGACGGATCATCAGAAAATACACCACCGCGATCATCAGCAACGGAAGTAGCAGCGAGATTGCGGAGCTGCCGGAGCCTGCTCCTCCGACAAAGATCATAGCGAGTTCGTTCAACACACACATCCTTCTCTGTCCCGTGTTCTCACACTGGACTCAGCCACAGATACACCAAGGCTGAAACACCTTGAAAATTTGTCTCCCGGAATGGCGGGTGGCGTTTTCCGCTTGAACCCTCGAAGTAGCCATTTAAAAACGGTCTGACCGGCCTTCGGCGCTCCACTTCCTGTTCGACACTGCTAACCCATGCGCTGACCGGCAGAAAACACAGTTCTGCTAACCCCCGGAAAGCCGCGCATTCAGTCTAACAAACCAGAGCCGGTTCGTCCGAAGAACCTGATTGCGACAGCCCACACGCCGAGGTAACCATCTGCCAAGGCCGTAAATCAATCGATCGGCTTCCAGTACCGCAGCTCCGGGCGTGCGCAACTCCGGCAGAGTGGACGCTCGGTGCCGTCTGCATTCGCCTGCATCTCAAAGCGACCAAAGTTGACGCCTTCGCCGCACACAGCGCACTGCACCCGTCCGCCCTTGAATCCAGGCATCTCTTCCGGTGACATTTCCACCTGGACCCACTGAGCGGAGAACAACTCTTCGTCGCTCAGCGTGCGGTATGCCGCTTTCTGCTGGGCTGCGGCTGGCTCCACATGCGGAAATCGCGCTTTTGCCAGCTCACGCGAAGACTCCAGCGCCACCACACGCACGGCTCGACCAGAAGCCAGATCGACAAAAGTGGCCGCCATCTTGCCCCAGTCGCGGAACTTCAACGCGCGCCGCCCCAGCCGGCATCCCGTCACCAGACCGATGGCATCGGTGGCACAGCGATCAATCTCGACGAAGCAGACCAGACGCTTGCGGTCCGCGCCGCGTGGTTCCTTGACGCCCAGGGCACAACAGGCCATCAGCGCCATGCGGACGCCCAGAATCTGCCCGGCGCAGAGATGTCCGTGCGCAACCTCAGCCTGCTGCAATAGATCGTTCAGTGACTCCATGGTTCCCATCTCTCCTGAGGTCCGGATGCGGCGTTCATTCAGAGCTGCGGACCGTTTGCTGTGGGTCCGTTTCCAGCGGGCTGCACGCTACCGGGTTGCTGCGCACGACTGGATTGTGGAGTGCCGACGGATTGCGGTGTGTTGCCCGGCTCGGGATCATCCTGCTCCACCAGCACCGCCGAGCTTCCCACCAGATCAAAGCTATGCGCGGCTGCACCCGTGGGTTGGAAGGTGACGCGCAACGGATCGCGCTGCCAGACTGGCTCAGCACAGATCGGCCATAGATGGTGCTCCGGATCAAAAGCCGCCAGCTTCCGGCTCAGTCGCGGCTTGCGCACGGCAATCTGCGCCACAACGGCGTACAGGCTTTTGCCCGATGGCGTCACGCCACAGTAAGCCGCGTAATCGCGAAACCAGACGACATCGCTGATTGCGGAATCAAAATCCGGCAGGCGAAGCTGCGTGACGTGGCCGGTCTGTCGATCAATCAGAAGCCACGGCCCACGCTGCCAGGCCCAGTCGCCACCTTTCGCGCTTTTTTCGCCAGGAAGCGCATCGTTGATCCGCAGCGCGCGGCGCACGACAAAGCTGCGCTCCGTGACTTCATGCAACGCGCCTGTCGTCCACTCGGTCACATGCCCGTCCACCACCAGGGGGCGCACGGCAAGTTTGCTTTCGTCTCCGTTGGAACCCGCCGGATCTCCCTCGCGCGAGTATGCCACGCTGCGCTCCGGGCCGAGCGTAACGGCATGATGCCCGCGCTCGGCAATGGCAGCAGTCACAGGACACACGGCAAGCGCCAGCACAATCGTGCCGGACAATCTTCGCAAACGGAGTGCCCTTTCAGTTCCCTGTCCGATTCCCTGCCTGCGCAACATACGCGGCTCCTGTCTGCGCTTACGCGCCGTTCATCGCACGTTCCACTCCTGCCGCTACGCGGAAGATCGCGCTCTCGCCAAAGTGCGGACCAAGCACCTGCAAACCGACGGGAAGTCCGGTTGAGGTTGCGCCGCAGGGAACGGAAAGCCCGCAGATGCCGGCCAGACTGGCGGTGACAGTGTAAATATCGGCCAGATACATGGCCAGCGGATCGTCGCTTTTTTCGCCCAGCCGGAATGCTGCCGTCGGGGCTGTGGGCGCGACGATCGCGTCCACTTCGGCAAAGGCGGCCTGAAACTCCTCGGCCAGAATACGCCTCACCTGCTGCGCCTTGCGATAGTAGGCGTCGTAGTAGCCCGCGCTCAGCGCATAGGTGCCGAGCAGAATCCGCCGCTTGACCTCTGCGCCGAATCCTTCCTCGCGCGAGAGTCGATACATCGACGCAAGATTCGTCGCACTCTTCGACCGATGCCCAAAGCGAACACCATCGAAGCGGGCAAGATTTGCGCTGGCCTCGGCGGTCGCCACCAGATAATAGACAGGGATCGCGTACTGCGTGTGTTTCAGGCGGATGCGCCGCATCTCGCATCCCTGCGCACGAAGCGCGTCGATTCCAGCCTCGACTGCGGCGCGCACCTCCGGATCAAGTCCCTCGCCGAAGTACTCCTCCGGAATGCCGATCCGCAGCCCTTTCACCTCCTGCACCGTGGCAGCGGCGTAATCCTCCACCGGTCGCATCGCGCTGGTGGCGTCGAGCAGATCGTGTCCGGCAAGCACGGCAAGCACCTCAGCCGCATCCTGCACCGACGCTGCAAACGGACCGACGCGATCGAGTGAAGAAGCAAAGGCGATCAGCCCGTAACGCGAGACGCGCCCATAGGTGGGCAACACGCCCACGACACCGCAGAAACTGGCCGGCTGGCGAATCGATCCGCCGGTGTCCGTACCCAGCGTTGCTACGGCCAAATCCGCGGCAACCGCTGCTGCTGAGCCGCCGCTGGAGCCGCCTGGAACGCGCTCCAGATCGACCGGATTGCGCACTGGTCCATAGGCGGAGTTTTCGTTGGATGAACCCATGGCAAACTCATCGCAGTTCAACTTGCCCAGCAGCACGGCACCGGCAGCGCGCAGCCGCTGGACAGCCGTCGAATCATACGGCGGCAGATATCCCTCCAGAATGCGCGAGCCTGCCGTCGCCGGAGCGCCGCGCATCGTCAATACATCCTTGACGCCAATCGGAATGCCCGCAAGCGACGGCAGCGGATCGCCCTGGCTCGCCTGCGCGTCCACCTTCGCAGCCTGTTCCATCGCCTGCTCGCGCGTCAGCGCAAGATAGGCGTTGATCTGCGGATTGAAGCGCTCAATGCGCGCGTAATACCCCTCTGCGAGGTCGGTTGCGCGCGTGTTGCCCGCGGCAATGGCTGCACGCAGCGCGCGGATGGATTGTGGCTTCTGCAATAACGGGCCGACTGATTCACTCATCGTTTCTCTCATGCGCTCCTGTTGCGTGCGCTGTTCAGCGCTCAATGACCTTCGGCGTCTTGAAGAAAGCACCATCCGTATCCGGAGCCGAAGCCATCACATCGGCTCGATCCAGCGACGGACGCAACGCATCGGCACGCAGCGATTCACCGTGCCCGGCAACTTCCGCGTCGGCGAAAAGATCGCTGACCTGCGCCATCGGTTCCACGTGGCTCGTCTCAACCTGACGAAGCTGATCCACGTAACCAAGGATGGCGTTCAAATCGCGCTGCATGCGCGTCGCCTCATCGGCGGCCAGTTCCAGATTTGCCAGCTCCGCCACCCGCTCAACCTCTGCAATCGTAACCTCTGCACTCATCGGCACTGCCTCACACAGATATTCCTGAAAGCTCAGTATAGATTCCTTCGCACTGAAAGTTTTCATCTTTCAATTTTCAAACGCATTCCATCCACCTCTGTGATAGGTTTATGCCATGCTTTCGGCGGCTGGCCACCGCCAGCATACCGCGCGACATCGGGGAATAAAGCTGCGGTATCGCTTGCATTGCATTTGTCCAAAACGCCTTTTCGCTCGTGAATGATTTAGATTCCGCCATTGCGGATTTGCCAACCATGGCATCAGAGGGGGAAACCATGAAATCAGAATTGCTGCCGCGGATTGTGTCTCAGGCTGCTACCCGAATTGCGCGAGTGAGTCTCCTCGTGCTGGCCTTGGCTGGATTGCGCGGATTTGCGCAGACTCCGCAGATGACCGTACCCACACCTGTCTCCGTGCTTGGCCACAATCCGGGCGACGACTATTATCTGGCCACGTACGAAGAGGAGATTCAATACTTCCACGCGCTGGCCGCCCACTCCGACCGCATCCGCATGTTCACCGTCGGCAAGACGACCGAAGGACGCAACATCGAGGTTGCCGTGATCTCTTCGCCAGCGAATCTGGCGCAACTGGACGAGTGGAAGGCTGACACCAAACGACTCTCGATGGCAGATGGGCTGGACGACGCATCCGCCAAGGCACTTGCACAGAAGGCACGCGTGATCATTCACATTGATGGCGGGCTGCATGCCAATGAAGTCGCCGGACCGCAGCACTCGATGGTGCTGGCCTATAAACTTCTGTCGGCGCAGAACGATCCGCAGGTAGACAGGATTTTGAACAATGTCGTTCTCCTGCTTTATCCCACCCTCAATCCGGATGGGCAGGATATGGTCGTCTCCTGGTATCGCAAGAATCTGGGCACGCAATATGAAGTCAGCCCCATGCCGTGGCTTTTTCAGGATTACGTCGGGCACGACAACAACCGCGACGGCTACATGCTCAACATGAAAGAGTCGCAGGTGGTGGCAAAGACCGAGCTGGAATACAGCCCAGCCATCTTCTATTGCCAGCACCAGACGGCTCCATTTCCGGCACGCATCTGGATTCCTCCATTCTCTGATCCCATCTCCTCCAACATCAGCCCCTACGTTCGAAGCTGGTTCAACGTGGTGGGCACAGGAATGGCTGCCTATTTGAATGAACACCAGTTGCCGGGAGCCATCAGCGAATCCGAATTTGATAACTGGTATCCGGGCTTTGTGGACTATGCCGGTTCGTTCCGCAACGAGATTTCGTTCTTCACCGAGACAGCGCTCTATCGCTATGCCACGCCGCGCTTTTACACCGTCGATGAGTTCCCGAAAAACATGCAGGACCTCAAGGCCCTGACCATGTACACCACTCCGTGGCAGGGTGGATGGTGGCGACTGAAAGATGCCGTCAACTATATGGTGACCGCGTCGATGTCCGTGCTGGATACTTCGGCGCGATATCGCGAAACGCTGCTCTATAACCAGTATCAGTCGGCGCGGGATAACATCCGACGCTACACGCAGGCACCGCCCTATGCGTACGTGATTCCCAGCGCACAGCGGGACGTGCCGGAGGCGGCGCAACTGGCGCGGATCATGCTGGAAAACGGTCTCCAGGTGCATGGCGTCACCGACAGCTTCACGGCCAACGGGCGCAAGTATCCCTCCGGTTCGTGGGTGGTCCTGATGAATCAACCGTACTCCGGACTAGCCAAGGAATTGTTTGAAATTCAGCACTATCCTGACGCGATGGGCGGCGGTGGCACCAAGGCCATCGATCTGCCCTATGACGTGACTGGATGGACGCTGCCATTGCAGATGGGCGTGCAGGTCGATGCCATCTCCGACCCCATCTCCGCGGAAGAACTGGGGCATCTGAAACAACTGACGCAGATCGACCTGCCCGCAACAAAGATCGACGGCGTCGGAACGTCCTTTGTTCTCACTCATGAAGCAAATGCGAGCTTTCATCTGGTGAACGACGTGCTGGTCGGCGGCGGTTCCGCTGCGCTCGACAAGGATGAATTCAAAACGCCGAATGACAGCGAGACTGGAGCGCTGGTGGTCAGCGGTGTCAGCCATGCCACGCTTGCCAATCTCACCGCGAAGTACGGCGTCTCTGCGATCAGCATCGATCACGCACCAGTTCATGCGATTGCGTTGCATCGCGCGCGCGTCGGCCTCTATCGCCCCTGGCAACCCTCGATCGATGAAGGGTGGACGCGCTGGATTCTGGAACAGTACGGATTCCAGCCCATCAGCCTGTACAACGCCGATATACGCGCCGGCAGCCTGAGCGACCGCGTGGACGTCATCCTCCTGCCGGACATGCGCGCCGCCTCACTCGTCAATGGCTTCAAGCCCGGCGTCGTGCCCGGCGAATATGCCGGAGGACTGGACGAAGAGGGGCTGGCCAGCCTGCGTGCATTCGTGCGCAAAGGTGGAACGCTCGTCGCCTTCAACCAAAGTGCGGCAGCCATCATTCCACTCTTTTCGCTCCCTGTAAAAAACGTGCTCGATGGAGTGAAAAGCGACAGGTTTTTCTGCTCCGGCGCCCTTCTGCGCGTCAACACGGAGTCGCGCGACCGTCCCGCGCTCTACGGTCTGCCGTCAGAGCTTGCCGTCATGTTTGAACGCGGACCGGCATTTGACACCCTGCCTGGATTCAAAGGCGCTGTTCTGGCGCGTTACCCCACCGAATCCAATCCGCTGGAAAGCGGGTTGCTGCTGCATCCGGAGGCCATCGAAGGCAAAATTGCAGCGCTGGAACTTTCCTACGGCGAGGGCCGTATCTTCCTCTATGGATTCAAGCCACAGTGGAGAGCGCAGTCGCATGGAACCTACAAGTTTTTCTTCAATGCTCTCTACAAATTCGACGATCCACCATTCGCCCAGGACAAGCCGGTACAGGAAAAATCGAAGCAGGCAGAGTAATCGTCGATGCGCGTTTGATTTCACCGGGAGCGCGCCATGACGACGAGTACACGGATTTCTCCTTTGCGCGCAGACCTGGCGGTGCTGAGCGCATGTGCGGCACTTCTGCTCGCCGCTCACTTCGCCATGGGCAACGGCTACGGCTTTCATCGCGACGAACTGCAATTTCTGGAGAATGCGCGCCATCTGCAATGGGGCTATATCGCCTTCCCGCCGCTCACCGCCTTCTGCGGGCGCATCGCCATCTCGCTCTTCGGCATCTCGCCGCAGGTCTTCCGGATTCCCGCAGCCGTCGTCAACGCTTTTTCACTGGTGCTCACAGGCCTCATCGCGCGCGAGCTGGGCGGACGCCGCGCTGCGCAACTGCTGGCTCTGGCAGCCGCATTTCCCGCCTGCCTGCTCTTCAGCTCGTTGCTCCAGTACAACACCTTCGACCTGCTCGCATGGATGATCGCCATCTTCTTCAGTGCGCGACTGCTACGCACTGAAGACCCACGCAACTGGATCGGTGTCGGCATTGGCATCGGCATCGGCGTCCTGTCCAAGTACACCATCGCGTTTCCTGTCGTCAGCCTTCTGGCCGCTGTGCTGCTGCTTCCATCGCAGCGCCATGCCGTGCGCAGCCGCTGGTTCTGGCTGGGCGGCCTTGTCGCCACAGCCATCGCCGCGCCCAATCTGCTCTGGCTGGCGCAGCATCACTGGATCACACTCCAGATGGAGCACTCCATCCACCTGCGCGATGTTCGCCTTGGCCGCGGCAACGGATTCTTCTCCGACCAGATCAAGTTCAACCTGCTGGCCTGTCCGCTCGCCCTTGTCGGCCTGGTCTCGCTGCTGCGCAGCGCGCGCTTCCGGCTGCTCGGCGCCTTCTATCTTGGCCCGCTGCTTCTGCTCGCGATGATGCGAGCGCGCGGCTACTATCTGATTCCAGCTTATCCACTGCTCTTCGCCGCCGGTGCCGTTGCGCTGGAAGACGCGCTGGGGCGGCGCAGCCCCCGGCTGCGTGCACTGGTTCGCACAGCTTGCGTGGCAGGCTTTGCGCTCAATGTGGCGGCCGTCGTCTGGACCTATCTGCCGATCTGGCCGGTCGGCTCCGCAGCCTGGAACTGGCAGATGAAAAATAATCCAGACATGGCGAACGAAGTGGGCTGGCCGGAGTTCGTAGCACAGGTTGCTGCTGTCCGCGACACCCTGCCACCTGCAGACCGCATACATCTCGGCGTACTCGCGAACAACTTCGGCGAAGCCGGTGCGCTGGCGCTCTACGGCCCGCAGTTTCACCTGCCCACGCCCATCAGCAGCACCAACGACTTCCATCCGCACGGCTACGGTGCATTTCCGCCCGACCCGGTGATCGTCGTCGGCAGCAATCTCGAAGACCAGCTTCGCAACTTCCAAAGCTGTTCCGTTGTCGCCCACACCGTGCTCCCTTACGGCGTGCGCAACGAG
>JAJZHE010000150.1 GCA_021804655.1 Acidobacteriota bacterium | reverse complement strand
AACGATGTGAAGATCGCGCTCATCTGCTCCTGCGTCATTCGCTCGCGCAGCCGCACATAGCTCGTCGCCAGAATCCCGCGCGCAATCGGCAGCAGATGCGGCGTAAACGTCATCGCCTCGCGCGCCACGCTCAACTGCTCCAGCAGCTCGCCCACATGCCGATGCGTAAACACCCCATACGCCGAAAAATTCTCACCCGCATGCATGAAATGCGTCGTCGCCGTCGCCGCCTTGCCCGCGCCGCTCACCCCGCTCTTCGCGTCGCAGATCACGCCGCTTTCTTCATCCACCACGCCCGCGGCCATCAGCGGCTTCAGCGCCAGAATCGCCGCCGTCGCATAGCATCCCGGATTCGCCACCATCCGCGCCTCGCGAATCTGTTCGCGATGCAGCTCCGGCATTCCATACACCGCCGCGCGTTGCGTCGCCTCCGCGCGTGCAGCGTTCTCATCGTGAAACCCGTACACCGCGCGATTCTCCGCCTGCTCCAGTCGCCACGCTCCGCTCAGGTCAATCACGCGCAACCCGCGCTCCAGCGCCTCCGGTGCCAGCTCGCGCGAACTCTCATGCGGCGTCGCCAGAAACAGCACCTTCACTCCGCGCTCCGCCAGCGTCTCCCACGCAAATGCCTCCACCGCCAGTTGGCCTGTCCCAAACGAATCTTCCAGCGCCGGATACAGCGCGCCCAGCGTGCCACCCGCCGTCTCCGCGCGGCTCATCAGCACTGGCTTCGCCGCCGCCAACTGCGGATGCCGCGCCAGCAGCCGCGCCAGCTCCGCGCCCGCATAGCCGCTCACGCCCATCACTGCCGTCTGCACCGTCGCGCTCATCCTTCCAGCATCCTCTTCAGCCGCTTCGTCACTTCACCGGCCACCTGCGGCGTCGGGCAGATCAGCAGCACTGTATCGTCCCCTGCAATCGTACCCACAATCTCCGCCCAGTCTTCGTAATCCAGCGACGCCGCCACCGGCTGCGCTCCGCCCATCACCGTGCGTACAACCACCTGATTCATCGCCTGCTCGCAGCGCAGGCCAAAGCTGTCCAACACCTCTTCCACGCTCGGCGGGCGATCGTCCAGCGCCACCGGCGACGCGCCATTCCCATTCGCCAGCGTATACCCCTCCGGACCCTTCAGCAGGTGCAGCTCGTGCATATCCCGCGACAGCGTCGCCTGCGTCACCGCAAACCCGCGTCGCCGCAGCTTCCGCCGCAGCTCATCCTGGTTCAGGATCGCCGTGCTGCTCACCAGTTCGCGAATCGCATTGTGTCTCTCTGATTTCATCCGTGTTTTCTCTGCCTGGCAGCCATCTGTATACGCGATCGGTTGCAGCCTGGTCTTCGCCGCTCTTTCGCCCGGTTTCTCATCGGTTTCTGCGCGGCACTTGCATAAATATACGTACCTTTGTATAAATATGCAAAGCGCTGCGTTCGTTTTTTTACCCTCTTTTGTTCCGCCGTCCATCTGCTCACGGCGCACGCCGGAGGTCTATCCCGCACTCTGCACTCGGCGCTGGAATTTTGTAGAGAAAAGGTCGTACCATCATTTATGGACTGGCATACTGATCTATCTTCTTCTGTTGCCGAGCACTCTTCGCCCTACGCGTTCTCCAGTTTGCCCTACGCATTCCCCAGTTTGATTGACCCGCGTTTCGACTCCGACTCCTGCGGCGTGGGTTTCGTCGCACAGCTCTCCGGCGAACCCTCCCATGCCATCCTCCGTCACGCGCTCACTGCGCTGGCTCGCCTGGAACATCGCGGAGCCGTCGCCGCCGACGGAAAATCCAGCGACGGCGTCGGTCTCATGACCGCCATTCCGCGCGAACTCCTGCTGGCCTCCGTCGGACTCTCGCTCGACGCGCAAAAGCCCCTCGGCGTCCTGGTCGCATTTCTCCCGGAGGCGGACTCCGACTCGCGTGCGTCGCTCGACCTTGCTCTTGCCGCGCAGCGCGCCACTGTTCTTGCCTGGCGCTCCGTGCCTGTCCGCGCGGAAGTCCTCGGCCCCATCGCCGCATCCTCCATGCCGCGCATCTGGCAGGTGCTCGTCACCACGGACGATCCGGCTGATTTCGACCGTCGCCTCTATCTCGCACGCAAGCACTTCGAGCGCTCCCAGGCTGCCGGATACGTCGTCAGCTCGTCCTCTTCGACCATCATTTACAAAGCGCTCTGCGCCGGTCGCCTGCTTGCCGACTGTTACCCCGATCTCGCTGACCCGGCCTTTGCCACGCCCTTCGCCATCTTCCACCAGCGCTACGCCACCAACGTCCTGCCTTCCTGGGATCGCGCGCAGCCCTTCCGCGCCCTCGCGCACAACGGCGAAATCAACACCATCTGGGGCAATCGTTCCCGCATGGAGGCGCGCGCCGCCACCATGCCGCTCGATCTCTACCCCATCCTCACCACAGGCGGCTCAGACTCCACCTCGCTCGACGAAATCGCCGAACTGCTCTCCCAAAACGGTCGCACCCTCGCCGAAGCCATTCGCATGCTCGTCCCGCCCGCCAATCACGGCAACCGTTCCTCGTTCCTCCAATACAGCGGCGACTGCATCGAGCCGTGGGACGGTCCCGCCGCGCTTGCCTTCGCCGATGGCCGCCAGGTCGGAGCCATCCTCGACCGCAACGGCCTGCGCCCCTGCCGCTTCTCACTCTCCGACGACGGTCTCGTCTACGCTGGCTCCGAAGCAGGTCTCATCGACATGGACCCGGAGCGCGTCATTCACTCCGGACGCCTCGGTCCCGGCCAGATGATCCTCGCCGATCTGGAGACCCACGAGTTCCTCGAAAACGACGATCTGCTGGCCCGTTTCGATGCCGCCGGCCACTATCAGGACATCGTCCAGCGCGACACCCCGCTCGTCGCCGACAGTCCCTGGCAGCCGCTCGACGCCGCCGAACTCAACCGCCTCCAGCATCGCTTCGGTTACAGCCGCGAAGATGTCCGCATGATCCTCACTCCCATGGCCACCGAGGGCAAGGATGCCGTCTGGTCCATGGGCGACGACACCCCCATCGCCCCGCTTGCCCGCGCGCCGCGCTCGCTCTACAGCTTCTTCCGCCAGCGTTTCGCTCAGGTCACCAATCCGCCCATCGACCCGCTGCGCGAGGCCGTCGTCCTCCAGATGCACACCCGTCTCGGACCCTGGCCGCACATCCTCGAACGGCGCGAGCCGCTTCCCGGACTCTCGCTGGCCTCGCCCCTGCTCACGCTGGCTCAGATGGATCGCCTCGGCCAGCGCCGGCATCCCCACGCCGCTGAGTTGCCCGTCGAGATTCTCGACTGTCTGTTCTCCGCGGACGAGTCTCTGGAATCCGGCCTCGATCTGCTCACACGCACCGCCGTCGAACAGGTTGCGCAGGGCGCAAAAATCCTGCTCCTCACCGATCGCGCCGCCTCCGCCACAGCCCTGCCCATCCCCATGGCCATGGCCGTCGGAGCCGTCCATCGTCGCCTCATTCAGGAGGGTGTGCGCGCCGAGGTCGGCCTCGCCGTTGAAGCCGGCGACTGCCGTGAAATTCACCACCTCGCCGTCCTGCTTGGCATGGGAGCCGGAGCCATCTGTCCCTGGCTCGCGATTGAAACCGCAAACTCCGTCCAGCCCGCCGACGGTGAGCGCAATCTCCTCCACGCGCTCGAACTCGGCCTCGCCAAAGTCATGTCCAAGATGGGCATCAGCGTCGTGGACAGCTATCGTGGCGCTCACCTCTTCGACATCCTCGGCCTCGCCGACGAAGTCACCCATAAATGCTTCTCCGGCGCGCCATCTCCGCTCTCCGGCATCGGCTTCGATCAGGTCGAGCAGTTGATCCGCGCAAGCTGGCGCGACGACTCCAGCCAGCGCTCCGCTGCGGAATCGCCCGACGCCTCCGACGCGCCCAACGCGCCGGAAACGCCCGATGCGCTCGTCGCCTCCATCGCGCGCGTCCCCGTCGCCACCCGTGAGCTGCCCGACTTCGGTTTCATTCGTTTCCGCAAAGCCGATGAAGCCGAGTCCCACGCCTGGCAGCCTCAGACCGTCCGCGCGCTGCAATCCGTCGTCGGCTCCACCAAACAAGGCGCCGCGCTGGCTCTCGCGCCCTGGTCGTCCTTCACCGAGCAGGCAAGGGAAGTGCAGCCTGCCAATCTCCGCGACCTGCTGGAGATTCGCCCCGCCGGCCCTGAGCTGGCTCTCGATGCCGTCGAATCCTCCGGCTCCATCGTGCGCACCTTCATCGCCTCGGCCATGAGCTTCGGCTCGCTTTCGCCAGAGGCGCATCAGACCATCACCCAGGGCATGAACCTCATCGGCGCGCGCTCCAACACCGGCGAAGGCGGCGAAGACCCCGCCGTTTACTCGCCCATCGACGGCGCGCCGTCTCTGCTCAACAACAAGATCAAACAGGTCGCCAGCGGACGCTTCGGCGTCACCGCCGAATACCTCATCCACGCCGAAGAGATCGAGATCAAGATCGCCCAGGGCGCCAAGCCCGGCGAAGGCGGACAACTCCCCGGCCACAAGGTCACCGAGCTGATCGCGCGCCTGCGCCACGCCCAGCCCGGCATGCAGCTCATCTCTCCGCCGCCGCACCACGACATCTACTCCATCGAAGACCTCGCGCAGCTCATCTACGACCTCAAGCGCGTCAATCCTGCCGCCGCCGTCGGCGTCAAGCTCGTCTCCGAGTGCGGCGTCGGCACCATCGCCGCCGGCGTCGCCAAGGCCTACGCCGACTACATCGTCATCGCCGGCCACTCCGGCGGCACCGGCGCTTCGCCGCTCTCCAGCATCAAATACGCCGGCGATCCCTGGGAGCTTGGCCTCGCCGAAGCCCAGCAGGTGCTCGTCCACAACGGCCTCCGCGGTCGCGTCCGCCTGCGCACCGACGGCGGCCTGCGCACCGCCCGCGACATCCTCATCGCCGCCCTGCTTGGCGCCGATGAGTTCGCCTTCGGAACGGCTGTCCTGGTCGCGCTCGGCTGCGACATGGCCCGCCAGTGCCACCTCAACACCTGCCCCACCGGCATCGCCACCCAGCGCCCGGAGCTGCGCGCCAAATTCCGCGGCAAGCCCGAGCACGTCGCGCGTTTTTGCGAAGAGCTGGCTGGTGAACTCCGCCAGTTGCTCGCCACCCTCGGCCTGCCTTCGCTCGCCGCCGCCACCGGACGCACCGACCTCCTCGAACAGCTTCGCTTCGAAGGCGCGCAGGATGGCGCGCTCGATCTCGCGCCCATCCTCGCCGGCTCGCGCATCGCCACCGAAACCGGCTCGCCCATTCGCTGGATGGGCGCGCGCAACGACCGTCCCAGCAACCCCGGCGACCGTCCCGCGCTCGACGACGCCTGGGTCGAGCCAGCCCTTGCAGCTTTCCGATCGGGTCAGCCTTACTCGCTCACCACCCCCGTCACCAACGAAGACCGCACCCTCGGCGCGCGTCTCGCCGGGCAGCTTGCGCTTCATCGCACGCAGCATCCCTCCGCCACCGGCGCACCCCTCAGCTTTTCCATGCGCGGCGTCGCCGGCCAGTCCTTCGGAGCCTTCACCGTCTCCGGCATGACCCTCCGTCTCGACGGTCTCGCCAACGATTTCGTCGGCAAGGGACTCAGCGGCGGCGAACTCATCCTCCGCCCACAGGGCCGCGCCGCGCGCGAAAGCACGCGCCACGTCATCCTCGGCAACGTTGCCCTCTACGGCGCCACCTCCGGCTCGCTCTTCGCCGCCGGGCGCGCCGGTGAGCGCTTCGCCGTCCGCAACTCCGGCGCCCTGGCCATCGTCGAAGGCTGCGGCGACCACGGCTGCGAATATATGACCGGCGGCCTCGCCGTCATCCTCGGCGACACCGGCATCAACTTCGGCGCCGGCATGACCGGCGGCCTCGCCTGGATCTACGACGACAAAGCCTCCTTCATCGAAGACGGCCTCTACCACAAGGACTTTCTCGCCGCCGAGCGCTTCCTCGATCTCGACTACGCTGCGCAGCGCTCCATCCATGAACTGGTCGAGCTGCACGTCGCCAAAACCGACAGCGCCTGCGGCAAAGTCCTGCTCACCCACTGGGACGAACTCGCTCGCAACCTCATCCGCGTCACGCCCAAAGCCTGACGCGGGCCACTTCCCGTACTCTTTCTGTTCTTACCGTTGTATTTGTTTTGCTCCTGCCTCTGCTGTTGCTGTTGCTCTTGCCTTTGCTGTTGCTCTTGTCTTTGCTCTTGCCTTTGCACTTGTCTTTGCTGTTGCTCTTGGCTTTGCTCTTGCCTTTGCTGTTGCACTTGTCTTTGCTCTTACCTTTGCTGTTGCTCTTGCCTTTGCACTTGCCTTTGCTGTTGCACTTGCTTTTGTTTTTCTTGTTGTCATTCCCGAAGGGAATCTGCTTTTGTTTTTGCCCTTGCTTTTGCTTTTGCTTTTGCCTTTGCCCTTCTTGTCGGCAATTTTCACTACCGCCAACCCGCGACCAGCGGGAGCGCCCCCGCGCGAACGCGCGACTGCTGCATGCAATGCCCTTCTTGTCGGCAGTTTTCACTACCGCCAAC
>JAJZHE010000149.1 GCA_021804655.1 Acidobacteriota bacterium | reverse complement strand
GCTTAACTGGAGCCGTAGACTCAGCAAAGACTACGAACTCCGCCACACCTCGGCTGAAACGATGATCCACATCGCCTTCGCTCACCTGCTACTACGACGATCTACTTAGTTTCTGGACAGGCTCTAAAACCTGTCAAGGCCCTTTTATGATACTTTTTAGGTACTATATGGGACACCTTGAAGTCAACCTCCTTTCAGATACTCACTATGCTGACCTCATGAGGAGGTTGGAGAAGAGCGCCGCGTCTGAGGCCGGTTTTCCGCAGCGTCTGACGATATTGCGTAAAGAACGCAGCATGACCCAGCAGGGTCTCGCCGATACCGTCGGCCTGGGCATCTCGCAGGTAAAGCGCTACGAGGCTGGAACCTCGCAGCCCACATTGGACGTGATTCGGAACCTCGCACAGGCCCTCCGCGTTAGTGCAGATGAGCTACTTTTTGGCGCTGGCGAACGCGGCCCGGACGACGAACTGCGGCTTCAGTTTGAAGCCGTATCCCGTTTCACAACCGAAGAGAAGCACGTCGTTAAGTCCGTCCTGGAGGGCATGATTCTCCAACACGAAGCACGACGCTGGGCCGAACGATAACCGAGTAAAGGACTCTCACGATGCCCTACGCACACACTAAGGAACAAGCCCACGAACTCATCGACCGCATGGCCCCCGGCCAGGTCTCCGCCGTCGTCGGTCTGCTGGAGATCATGCTCGACCCCTTCGCCCGCGCCCTCGCCAACGCACCCTACGATGACGAGCCGGTCAGCGAAGAAGAAGCCCACGACATCGCCGCTTCCAAGGCCGCCCTCGCCCGTGGAGAGACCATCCCCCACGATGAGATTCTGGCAGAGTTCGGACTCACCGCCGAAGACTTCGACCGCATGGGACGCACCCCGCTCGAACCCCACGGCGCGGGCCGCTAACCATGCCCAGGAAGATCGTCTGGACAGACCAGGCCAAGGCCCAGCTCCGCGCCATCGACCAGGCCAACGCACTCCGCATCCTCCACGCTCTGGCACGTCTTCTCGCCACCGGCGAAGGCGACGTAAAGCGCCTCCAGGACATCGACCCGCCCGAGTTCCGCCTCCGCGTCGGCGACTATCGCCTCCGCTTCCATGACCTCGGAGACGCCGTCGAAGTCCTCGCCGTCAAGCACCGCCGCGAAGCCTACCGATAACCTCGAACACTCATCGCACAAGCCCGAACGCCGTCCGGCCTCCGTTCGATTCCTGCTCGATCTCCGTCCCGTTCCGCCCTGGTCGCGGCCTCTGCTAAGCCGTCAGGCTTAGGGATGGTGTCTCTCTTCAGCACTCGGTTCTTTCAAGAACAGAGGAGCAGACGTGCTCCTCATGACCAGCAACCACCCGCAGCGGAGGCGGCAGTCAAGGGCGCGCGTATTTGGCGCGTTCATCGCAGCGCAGCGGAGACCCTTGACGGGCGCGGGAGCGAAGGGTACGCCCGCCACCGATGCCCGGCCCTGCATTTTCAACACGTTCACGCGCAGTAACCGCCACGTTTACGCGCCGGAACCGAGAACACGCCGATTCGCCTCCAACTGCCTCATTCCACTCACGTTTACCCACAGCAACCTGTAAACGCCAGTCTTTTCGCGGTTATCGGCTGTAGCTCGCTCATTCCAGACACGTTCACCCACGGTAACTTCAGGTTCCTCCACAGCTCCCATCTGGGGGTGACGTGTCATACTACTTCCGATGCCGCAGGCAGCGCGTTCTTGGTTTCAGCTTGGACAGGCTATTTATGCGGACCAGGGGAATGTGGGGCCTGAGCCGGTGCCAAGTCTACCGCCATCACGTGTTGGTATTCCTTTTGGAACGACGATAACAGTATCATCGTTCGGTAGGCAGTCTTACCTTTCGTGTACAGAACCATAACCGCGTCGGAGGTCAAGAGCTTTTCCAGCAGGTTGATCCGCTTGCCCGTGTAGGGCTTGACATCGAAGCCTCCTCCGGGAATACGCGCCTGGCAGCTCAATTTATCGCAACGCGCAATCGGGATTTCCATCGTGCCGTCTTCGTCGAGCGCCGCTTTCCAAGCGTTCCCGCTCCTCATCGTCTTGATAAATGCAATGAAGATCGGCCGATCCGATGTCGCTCGTGGGTCAACTTCAAATGCGATGTATGCAGGCTGCCGAGTCTTTCGCGCCAGCGCAATATCCAAGCCGATGTATTCGCGGAAGTCCTTTGGGTTGGCGGGACTGCCTGAGTCTCCTCGCAACACGTCTGCATGCAATAGGCATCCGCGCGGTGCGCAATCGGTCTTCCACCTCACTGCAGGGGCGCTCCAGTCAGCATGATCGGCATTGTTTTGCGCAAAAAGTTGTCCGCAGAAGAGGGCTAAGGCGAACACTATCAATATTTCGCAACGACGCACGGCCATCAAAAGTCCTCGTAGGGGAAGCGAAGAACCGATGCTGCAGGCAGCGCGTTCATCGGATGCTGGCTCTGATATGGAACTGTGGTTTGCCGTACTTACTTCTGCGGCTTGCCTTCTTGAGCAGTCTCAGGCGCAGCTAGAAAAGCGCACACATCGCCCTCCTCAGGATTCAGCATGTGCTTGAGTTCGTTAGTTCGCTCAACGGTCAATTGGGTCATCGCTCGCGATCTACAGGTCGGGTAAACCGACCCATACGTCGCAAGCTTATCTTTTTGGTAGTAGAAGCAAGTCACGTCCGCATCACGGAACTTCAGCCAGCTCTCTTGAGCAAGCCTGAGCTTCTCCACGAACGCGGCATCAGCCTTGTACTTAGCGATCAACTGTTTGTAAAGGACATTGAGTTCTGCGTCCGCTTTCGCGTACTGATCGACTTCGCAGGCATTCATTTCAGCTTGAGTCTGCATCCGGAGACATGGATCGCTCTCCTGAGCCGATACACACCGTGCAATGAGAAGACCACAAATCACAACACCCAACGCAAACATTTTTCTCGTATTAATCATCAGTCCTCCACAGCAAATAGGGTACGGTGCCTGCTACCGGCTCGATCCTCCCCGGCCCACTAATACACACCCGTGTTGAACAGCGTGTACTCCCTTTCACGCCGCGCGTAAAGGCCAGGTGAAGAGGCTCCGCCCGTCCTGCTGAATCGAGTGAATAAATCGGGCTGTTCAACAACCCCGCCGCTGTTGTATCGCGTGACTAGAGTTGAACTCGCGAATGCCCCGCCGCCAATGTTGTACGCAAGAGACACCATGGCATCGAATTCGTTCTGGAAGCTGCCTGTCGGATATCTGAGCGCCCCATTTACTGCATTTACAGCCGTTTGGACATCAGCGCTGAGAAGACCAGCAGCCTGATCCGCAGTGATGCCCTTCGAGAAGTCCTCACCCGGCTTGATCTTATGACCGTATCCGATGGTCCAGTCGCCCGAATGCTTCTTCCCGCTAGCATCATAAGGCGTAAGATTCGGCACACCGCCAACAGTCTCTTGTTGTTCGAGAAATTTAAGCCCCGCAGGGCTGAGGCTCTGTTGTTGCCCCGGTGGCGGAGCCGATGCGGGCGTAGTTTGAATGTTTGAATTTGTGGCCTGAGCATTGGCAGTGCCGCTCGCTGAACTTGAGCCAGTGGTGTCGGAGCTGGCAGCCACATTGCCAGCCGGAGCAAACTCGAGATCCTCTTCGTCCAACGCAAGCTCAGCCGTTGCAAACGCGCCACTGGCAACAGAAATGGCTGTCATATTCGCCGAAATATGTCCATCCGCATCTTCCCCGTTGATCGGATCATTGCCCACGTAGGCATACAGGTTCAGGCTCTGCGGGTTCCTGAACGCTGCATAAGGCACGCCAGACGGTGCCCCCGACCAGTCCGGACTCATCCAACGGCCCATCGTACTTGCATAGTACCTGGCCCCGAAGTAGTCGTTCCCCGATTCGGCATCCCGTTCCTTGCCGGTGAAGTGGAGCGGGGTTGCATCGTCGGAGGAGGGTGGCGCGTTGGGGGCCGGGGTGCAGCTTTGCTGGTCGCCGTAGGGCAGGCTCTGGCAATCGAGTTCGGCCTGGCCGAGCGGCTGCGGCTGGCCCGAGCTGGTCTGGTTGCCGCTGGTCAGGTTGCCGCTCAACTGCACACGCCGCGTGCCCAGCGGGTCGCTCAGATGAAAGTGCAGCCCGGCCTGATCGTAAGTCGCCGTCAGCCTCCCGCCAACGTAGACATTGGTCCGCAGCCATGTATTGCTGCCATCCAGCGTCGTCAACTCTTCTCCGCCCGGCCCCAGCACGTAGTTCTCGGTAATCTGGAAGCCGTTCGCGGTGGGGTCGCAGCTCATCGTGAGGATCGTCCCCTTGGCCACACGCTTCCCCTCCGCATCGTACACGTAGCCCGTCCTCGTGAAGGTGTTGGGAATGGGCTGGCTCCTGACCGCCGTTCTGTCGCTCGTCATTTGTTCTGCTCGAAGGCCTCCGGATCGGCTTTGCGCAGCTCTTCGAGGAACTGCGCATACTCCTGCTCGCCGCGTTTCAGCTTGCTGTAGTCGGCGTCCGGGTAGAGTTGGCTGATGTAGTTGAAGGCGTAGGTCGCAAACCACGGCATGTGCTGGTTCGGCTGATAGGCGGGGCCATGAATCCGCTTCCCCTGCTCCACCGTCCAAGCAAACGTCGCATAGTGAATATCGAAACCCGCCAGATACATCTGCCGGATTCCAAGCCGTAAGACCTGTTCGTTTAGATTCCAGATGAACTTCCCCGTGTACTGGGCATTGTTTGTTCCATTTTCCCTGCTATTGAAACTCATCTTCTTCGCTTCGAAGTGTTGCACACTGAAAAGGCGCGCTGAGATATCCTGATCTGTGGTCGCGAGCGAGTAAGCGAGCAACGCTGCGCATTGCGCTTCGTTCCTGAGATGGACCAAGGCAGTGTCCGCTATCAGTACCGTGCCGTCCTGAGCATAGACGATATCGCGGACAGTCGAATGAGCATGTGGTCTTTCGTAAACAGGATGTCCGTAGACAGCTATTACGGTATCGCCGAGGAATCCATCAATGGTTTCGAAATCGAAGTTATGCCTGACAGTAAACGGCTTCACAATATAGAACTTGGGTGTCTCCTGGTTTGCTGTCGGGGCGTCAGTCTTGATTGCGGCGGACTTCAGAAGGGCAGAAAATACGCTCCCGATGTACGTGTTTACCTTTGCGTCGCACACCACGTCAATGGGGCCTTCGTTCGGATACAGCAGTTGATGCGGAGAGGTCGAAGCGCAGAGCGCCTGCCACGTAGGCGTTGCCGTCGTGTGAGGAACGAACCTGTGCTTCTCGTTGTTGTCGCTGTTCCAGACGTCAATGCGGGTTGCGACAACTTTCATCTCGGGCTTGAAAGCATCCAAGTATTTCTGAACTCCCGTATACTGCAGCCACAAACGTTCCCCAAAAGCACTGGGCGGTGCGATCTCGCACGGGGACGACGCATCCACCTGTGGGATGGGCTGTGCATCCCGACCAAGGACAGAACCAAATTGCAAGACTGTACGATGCCAGCAGATTTGTGTCTGCTTCGTGACAGACATTCGGTATCCGTCAATCCAATAGGTGCCGTGATTACGCTGTCTCAAGTCCACGTCGAGTTGTCCATCGCGTGTTAGGTAGACACCGGAAATTGTCCACGTGCGAAAGTTTGAAGCGATGCATTGGGGCAGGATGCACCAGACGAAAAGCGCAGGAGCGGAGACACGGCACAACATGCGTCTGAAGCCATGTGCAATGCAATAGCCTTTTAGGCGAACCAAAAGCATCATGGTTGAACCATTCCTGAGGAGAGTATCGCGCGAACGGACTTCCTCCCCCATCTCCCGGGAAATGACGTTGCTGGCTTTTCCGAATCCCAGTCGGCGCGGTTCCCAAGCCGCCAAGGTTGATCGCCGCGAGACGAAAGTATGCACATAGGAAGCCTCTGAGCAACGTTAAAAGGAAGTATTTTGCAGAAAGCTCATGCCTGGAGATGGAACCTGCGGCTTAGGCTTTTGATGCAATTGCTGATCGCGATTTGCACCGTCAATCGGAACACCAAGTGTGTGGAGAATATCCGCCTGATTGGGAACCGACGGTCTCGGTTGCAGGCTCCCCTTGAATTGCGCAGGACCAAATAAATCCCAGAATACCGAGAATAGATCGTTGGCAATGGTGTAAATGGCGTCCGCAGCGCAACCTGCTACCGGTACTGAGACGCATGCAATTGCCTCGGCAACGGCAATCGAGTCGCCAACAACCTTTCCTACGTCGCCGCCTATCAGCGCCGATGTCCAGCTTGTTTGCCCACAAAGGTCTGAATTGGAATCAATGCTGCAACCAATTGTTATCGCAGCTCCCACCACGGCGGATATTTGAGTCAATGTTGATGCTGTTGTTGCTGTTCCATTACTTGCCCATATGCCCAGTGTGCTACCTATGCTACCCGCCTCAAATGACGCAGCATATGCAGCGATTCCAAGGGAAATTGCCGACTCGACAGGATCACATGGGTTGATAAACAGACCGTCACCGATGGGTATCCCGTTAAAGCCTTGCAATATCTTGCAAGCGCTCCCTCCAA
>JAJZHE010000148.1 GCA_021804655.1 Acidobacteriota bacterium | reverse complement strand
CTAGCTCATAGCATTTCGCGATATTCTCCAAAAACGCCTCGCAATGAGTCGGCAATCTCCCCCACGGTCGCTTCTGCTTCCACTGCGCCCACAATTGCTTGCATCATGTTGTTCTTGCAGTGGGCCGCATCCTGCAGTCGATCAAGTGCCGCGCGCCAGACTCCGGCGTTCCGACGTGCACGATACGCGCGCAGCCGCTCCACCTGTCGCCGCTCGCTTTCGGCGTCGATCTTCTGGATCGGAATCTCCGTCGCGCCAGCATCCTGAAATCGATTCACGCCCACCACCACTGCGTCATTCGAATCCACACGCTTCTGCCACGCATACGCCGACTGCTGAATCTGCTGTTGCACCCATCCTGCCGCAATTGCGCTTAGCATTCCGCCGCGTGCCTCAATCTGTGCAAACAGGGCTTGCGCCTCTGCCTCCAGTCGATCCGTCATCGCCTCCACGGCATACGCGCCGCCCAGCGGATCGGCAACCTCCGCCACCTCGCTTTCATAGGCGATGATTTGCTGCGTTCGCAGCGCAATCCGCGCCGCCTGCTCTGTCGGCAGTGCCAGCGCTTCATCGTAGCCGTTGGTGTGCAGACTCTGCGCTCCGCCCAGCACCGCGGCCAGTGCTTCCAGCGTAGTACGCACAATGTTGTTCTCCGGCTGCTGCGCCGTCAACGTGGATCCAGCCGTCTGCGCGTGGAAACGCAGCATCCACGAGCGCGGATTCTCCGCGCCAAACTCATCTCGCATCCACCGCGCCCATATGCGCCGCGCCGCGCGAAACTTCGCCACTTCTTCCAGCAGATTCGAATGCGCGTTGAAGAAAAAACTGAGCCGCGGCGCAAACGCATCCACTTCCATGCCCACCGCCAATGCTGCTTCCACATAGGTCCGACCATTGGCCAGCGTAAACCCAATCTCCTGCGCTGCCGTCGAGCCTGCTTCGCGCATGTGATAGCCGCTGATCGAAATCGTATTCCAGCGCGGAACCTCGTCGCTCGCCCAGCGCATTACGTCCGTCGTCAGCCGCAACGAAGGCTCAGCAGGATAGATATACGTGCCGCGAGCAATGTATTCCTTCAGAATGTCGTTTTGCACTGTACCCGTCAGCGTCTTCTTCGGAATTCCACGTCGCTCTGCCGCCACGGCATACATCGCCAGCAGTGTAGAAGCCGTCGCGTTGATCGTCATCGATGTGGACACTTCGCCAAGGGGAATCCCATCGAAGAGACGCTGCATATCCTCCAACGAACTGATCGCCACACCCACGCGGCCCACCTCGCCGACTGCCAGCTCTGCATCGGAGTCATAACCTGTCTGCGTCGGCAGGTCAAAGGCCACGCTCAGCCCGCGCGCTCCCTGCGCCAACAGATAACGATAGCGGCGATTCGATTCCTCTGCATCCCCCATCCCCGCATACTGGCGCATCGTCCACAGTTTGCCGCGATAACCATCAGCCAGAACGCCGCGCGTGAAGGGAAATTCACCTGGCCGCTCATTCTTGCCCGACCTGGAGTTCACCCAATCTTCGTTTGTGTAAAACAGCTTCACCGGTTCGCTCACCGCGCACGCCCTCCTGCGCTCATGAGTCTAGCGGCTCAACCTCTGCTCTGGCCACGGCGCGCATTACTCTTTGTCGCGAAAGTACTCCGCCACTTCATGCCAGTTGTTCACGCGGTCAAATCCGGTCACGTGCATATTATGCGGCGCGGAGTAAAGAATTCCCGTCCCTTCAAAGCGCGTCAGATTGCGCGGCAGATCATCGATTAGATAATCTGCGCGCAAGATACCCTTGTCCCCGCAGTACACATACCGCGATGGCGGCAGAAACGAAAAGTGCCGCTGCAGCCATTGATACTTTGCGCGAAACGAACTCGGCACCGACATCGCTTGCGTCGCGATAAAAATATCAAAGCGCTTTGACAACTCTTCCAGAACATCCTTTGCCTCGGGAAAGACCGGCAGATCGGCAAAGAAATTTTCATCGTCCAGATACGCGCGCAAATGCTGCTGGCGATCTGTGGAAACCACATCCCACAAACCCTTGCCGTTCAGCTCCTCGCGCGTCACCGCTTCGCCAAACTCATCGTTGTAGCGGCGCAGATGCTCGCCGAGCGTATCGGCCATCACCTCGTCCATGTCCACACAGATACGCTTCATCACTCGCTGCTGCCAGTGTTACATAGCCGCCAATTGTCGCTCCACTGTGTTTCGTGCCGCCACTGCTCTTTCTCCGCGATACCGCTGGTCCAGCGCATCCGCAGCAATCCATCCGGACATCATCACCATCGGCATGCCCGGCCCAGGATGAGCCGCGCCGCCGGCCAGAAAAAGGCCATCTACATCGCGCCGACGATTCGACGGCTTGAAGGCTCCATTCCACTTTCCATGGCTCGCCAATCCATAGATTGCGCCGTTCAGCACCTTGTAGCGCTTGTGAATATCCACCGGTGTCAGATGCCGCTCAAAGACAATGCGTTCTTCCAGATCGGGCATTCCCGCCGTGCGCTTCAGTTTTTCCAGAATTACCTGCCGGTACTTAGGAAACATCGCCTCCCAATCGTGCCCAGGCCGCAGATATGGCGTATGCACCAGCACGTACAGCGCATCACCGCCTTCCGGTGCCGTCGCCGCCTCGGTCCGTGTCGTCGAGGCCAGATAACAGGTCGGGTCCGGCGCAGGCTCGCCCAGTTTGTAGATGTGACGAAACTCCTCATGCGGATCACGCGAAAACACAAAACAGTGATGCGCCAGATGCTCATAGCGTTTCTTCAGCCCCAGATAGAGCACTACGCCCGAGCACGCAGGCTCGTAGCTGCGCTCCTTGTCAAAACGCTCCGCCACTTTGCTGCCAATCAGCTCGCGATAGGTGCGCACGGCGTCTTCGTTCGACACTACGGCGTCGAAGCGCTGCGTCGCACCATCCGCTGTCACCACTCCCACTGCGCGTCCGTCTTCGATCGCTATGCGCGTAACTTCCGTCGACGCGTGATACGCCACGCCCAGTTCGCGGCCCAGCTTCACCAGAGCCTCCGGCACAGCACGCGTGCCACCCTTCGGATACCAGATACCCTCTTCCGACTGCATGTGTCCAATCGCGCACAAAATCGCCGGCGATGCGTCCGGCGAGGAGCCAACATACTGCGTGTAATGATCCAGCATCTGCGCCACGCGCTCGTCTGGAATATATTCGCGAATCGTTCCCGCCACCGTCTTTCCCAGCCGCATCTTCATCACGTCGCGCAGCACAGCGATGGAAAATGCGCCCTTCAGGTCCAGCGTGTCCATCATCGATCCCACAGGCCGCCAGAAAAAGAACTTGTTGCTGATCGTGTGCAACTGCTCGGAGAGTTGGTGAAACTGCGTGAAGCCATCACCCATCCCCGGCTTCAGCTCGTCGAGCGAATGCGCCATCGCCGCAATGTTATCCTTCAGGTCCAGCACCAGCCCATCGTCAAAAAAACAGCGCCACTGCGGGTCCAGCCGCACCATATCGAGATCGTCTTCGAGCTTCCGTCCGGCTTCGGCAAAGATGCGCCGCAGCACCGACGGGCGAATGAGGATCGTCGGCCCCATATCAAACCGGAATCCATCTTCGTGAATCTCTGCCGCCTTGCCGCCCAACCACTCGTTCTTCTCGAAGACTTCCACCGCGTATCCGCGCGCCGCCAGTGTCGCAGCGGCAGCCAGTCCACCGAGTCCAGAGCCAATCACTGCCACCCGCATCTTCTCGTTTTGCGCCATCTTGCTATCTCCTCGCCTTTTCTTTTTTGCGCAAATCCATGGCCGCCCGCACCATCTGGCGCATTCCCTGTAGGCGCGCTGCCATCCCGCCCGCATACAGGCTGCAAATCATTCCGGCAAACAGCCCCGTATGCTCCACTCCAATGCGTTCATAACTGCGACGCGAAAGCCGATGCTGCGTCTGCACCACACGTGCCCGCGTCATTGCCAGCAACCCGTCGCGGCCACGTGTCACGCCAAATCCGCCACGCCCCACACCGCCAAAACTCACGCGTGGATCCGCGGTCGGAGTCATCAGATCCTGGATCACCACGTGCCCCACGCGTAATTTCTTTGTCAGTTCTTTCGCTGCGGGAATTGGACCGAAGATGGAAGCCGTCAGCCCAAATGCACACTCCGCATGAGCCTCCACCGCTTGCTGCAAATTGTCTGTACGCAGCACGCTCAGCACTGGTGCAAAGACCTCACCGCGCATCGCCTGCATCTTCGGATGTGCGCTCAGAATCAAGGTTGTGCTGGCTCGGCCATCTGTCAGCACACTTCCATCCAGTGCGATCTCTGCCTGCGCAGCACGCGCATCCGCAACCATCTGTATCAGCTTCTCGTGTCCCTCGCGGCTGATTGCCACGGCATCCAACGCTGCCAGTCGAATGCGTAATTCCGTTTCCAGCCATTGCGCTTGATCGTCTGCCAGGCCCACCAGAATCATTCTTCGCGGAGCCATGCATGTAAACGATCCGTTGAACCGCATGCCAAAAACGACCGCCTGCGCCACGCGCTCCAGGTCTGCTCCACGCAACACGAAAACCGCATCCCAGCCCGAAAGCTCCATCGTCGCTGGCGTCAGAGTCTCCGCTGTCTGGTGCAGTACGGCGGTCCCCGTCTTCGCAGATCCAGTCAACACCACGTGATCCACTCCCAACCGAATCGCCTTCTGGACGGCTGTTGCATCGCCGTCCATCACTTCCAGCAACGCCTCCGGCAATCCACACTTATGCAGCATATCCGCGAAGCGCTCCGCAACCGCCTCGGTTCCCGGTGCCGGTTTCCATGCCACAGCATTGCCAGCAGCCAGTGCCTGCAATGCCTGTACCCCAGCGAGCAGCAGCGGATAATTGCCTGGCGCTACCAGCAGAACAATCCCGAGTGGCACGCGCTCGATCTCTGCCGTAACACCCGTCAGCCACAACGGACGTCCTTGACGTCCCATGCGTCGCTTGCGCAGAATCGCTTCAGCTTCCCGCTCCAAAAAAAGGCACGCTGCTGCCAGTGGCAACACCTCCGCAACCAGCGTCTCGGCATCGGTGCGGTGCAGCGCTCCCGCTGTGTTGTGCGGAACCAGGCGCGCAACTTCCTCCGGTTCACTTGCAATGAGTTCCCGCAGCTTTCGAATCACGCGCAGACGATCACGAATCGGTTGCTGCGCCCACAGCCGTTGTGCCTCTCGCATCTTTTCCAGCCGTGCCTGATTCATGGCAATCCTGATCTATCACAAGCTCGCAAACCTTCAGCGCGCCACTTCGTATACGGTTCTCTGTTCCATCGAGCGAGACTCATTCCATTGCGGCTCCATCTTCAAATCTTCCAGCAGCAATCGCGCACTGATCCGCGCCGATTCAAAGATCACTGGAAGGCCGCTGCCTGGATGTGTGCCACCGCCCACAAGATATACCCCGTCCACGTCTTCAAATCGATTATGAGGACGCAGATGCAACATCTGATCCAGCGAATGCGCCATGCTGAACGTCGCCCCGAGATGTAGACCAAACTCGCGGTTCCAGCTTTGCGGAGTCAGTCTCTTCTCGACACGAATCCGCTTCTCGACATCGTTCACGCCCAGTTTTTCCAATTGCCGCAGCGCAACCGCGCGCAGTCGCTGCTCCTGCTCTTGCCAGCGCACATTTTCGCTTTCGTGCGTCACTGGAACCAGAACATACAGCGTGCTCATTCCCTTCGGTGCCAGCGTCTCGTCCGTCACGCACGCGTTCTGTATATAGAAACTCGGATCGTTCATCGTCACTCGATGATCGCGCTCAATGTCATGCAGGTTCTCGCGATATTTTGCCGACAGATAAATCGTGTGATGCGGCAGATCGTCAAAGCGCCCTTCGATCCCGAGATACATCATGAACGTGGAACAGGAAAATCGCTTGCGGCCAATTCGCTCGTCAGTCCACTTCCGCCTCAGGCGATTGGGAATCAGCCGTTGCATCGCTTGCGCGAAGTCTGCATTGACCACCACCGCATCCGCAGGCAGCGTTTCGTCATCTGTCTTCACGCCCACCGCACGCCGGCCCTCCACCACGATCTCCTTCACCGGACACTCACGCAGAATGGTCACGCCCATCTGTTCGGCAATCCTCGCCATCGCCTGCGTTACAGCGCCGCAGCCGCCCGTTGGGTGAAAAACCCCGTGCTCGTACTCCAGAAACGAAAGAATGCTGAACAGGCTTGGGCAACTGAACGGCGACATGCCCAGATATTTGGACTGAAAGCTGAATCCCAGCCGAATTCGTTCATCCTTGAAGTGCTTGCGCAGATCGCTGTCCAGCGAGCGCCACGGACGCATCAGCGGCAACAGCTTCATCATCTCCACACGCGCAAGATCCGTCCAGCTTTCAAATGGCGTCTGCAAAATCGGCGCAAAGCGTTCCAGCTTCTTTCGATTATCGCGGAAATAAGCCTCCAGCCGACCTGCATCCTCTGGACTGATTGCGGCAATCGCCTGCTTCATTCGCTCCACATCCGGGGTCGCATCCAGATGGGCCTCGGGCTTTCCTTCCCGACCGCCAAAGACCAACCGATACTGCGGGTCCAGTCGCTGCATCGGAACTTCTTCATCCAGCGAATAGCCACACGAA
>JAJZHE010000147.1 GCA_021804655.1 Acidobacteriota bacterium | reverse complement strand
GCGCACCAAAGCAAAAGCGCATCGCTGATTCGCGATGCGCTTCCTTCACTTCTTCTGAAATTCGTCCAGGCTCGTCGTCTATGCCGGTCGGTCCGCAGCCACGCTCAGCCCCATACCCCGCCGCACCAGCACAGGCGCGGCAAAGGCCAGCACCAGTACCAGCCCCGTCGAAATCACATCGCGCCCATAGAACGGAAGCCCGGCCACGTAGCAGGCCATCAGCCCGCCCACTGTCTTCGGATACAGCGTCTCCGCGCCCAGCCACACCGCAAAGTTCGACAGCAGAAAGAACGAAGTTGGCCCCAGCAACGCCGCCGCCACGCCTCGAACGACCGTCGCGCGCTCCCGCAGCAGCGCATATCCCAGCGCCATCGCGCCCGCATACCACGCCCACGTCACCACATACGCCTGCCACACAAACGGATACCCATACACATGCGCCGTCAGGTAGTAATCCGCTCCCGCCATCACCGCCACCGGCAGCGCCATCTCCGCCCACCTGCGTCGCGCGCCAAAATACATCAGCGACCCGCCCACTGCCGTAAACCCATACCAGCCCGCATGCGGCAGAATATGACTCAACACCGCAGCCAGCAATAAAAGATAAGCAAACATGCACACCTCGCAACTCTCGTCGATCTCTTCATTCTCCGGCTCGCCCGCGCTTCGGTCAACTCCACGCCTGTTCGCGCCATCAACAAATCTCTCACTTCACCAACATTTCCCGCTCACCTCTGCTCCCGCCCATCCAGAATCATCGCCGCCGCTTCATGGCCATCCACCACATACACCCAGCCCGTCAGCGGCGACTCCATCAACTGCTCGCTCAGCCTGCCCTCGGCGCTGCCTCCCATCCGCAGGTCTTTGTACGAATACGCAAACCGCAGATCGCTGAACTCCACCGTCGTCCACCTCTGCCCGCCAGGCAACAGCGTGCTACCACTTGCGTCACCACCCACCGCCACGCCCGCAATCTCCTGCGGACCCACATCCCGCACCACCGGCCACTGCGACCAGTCCAGATACACCGCGCCCAGCCGCGTCCGTTTCGCCGTCTCCAGCGCCGTCGTCCTCTCCGGCTTGAACAGCGCATTCGTCTTCTCGTCGCTGTCCACCGCGCCTGTCCGCGTATCGATCTCCGCCGTCTGCCACGTCGTCGCCGTCTCCAGAATCCCGTGCCAGCGAAACGGATTCCACGGATACGGCTCCAGCGCCACACGCAGCGCCGGCGTCGGCGTCACATCCGCCGCCATCAGCAGATTCCGCGCCGACGCCTGCTCCGCCCACCGCCAGCAACCCAGCAGCACCATCCCGCACAGCGCCGCAATCGCCAGCCCGCGTCCGCGCAACTGCTTCCTGCGCGCGCCTATCTCGCCATCCGCCAGACTCAGAATCGCCGGCAACAGCAGCGCCAGGCCCAGCATCAGCCACAGCGCAGGCTCGGCAATAAACAGCAGGCTCCCGGCATACCAGTGCCGGTTGAACGGAAAGAATGGACGCAGCCCGTAGTTATTCGCCCAGTCCAGCGCCAGATGGCTCAGGTCCGCCACCAGCGCCGTCAGCCACACCCAGCCCCATCGCACCGGCTCCGCTGGTTTCCCACGCCGCGCTCTCCAGCGATGCCACAGCCACACCCCGCCCGTCACCAGTGCGGCCATCGCCGGCGCGGCAATCAGCGTATGCGTGATCCCGCGATGATGCGCCAGCTCCGCCACCGGACCGCGCCAGCCCCAGAGGACATCGAGATCCGGAGCCTCCGCTGCCAGCGTCGCCGCCAGCGTCGCATACGCCGTCCTCCGATTCCATCCAGCTCGGCCAATGCAGGCGCCCGTCAGAAAATGTGTCACCGGTTCCATGGTGGACCCATTCTACGCGTACTTGCCCGCGCCACGATGTCTGCGCCCATCTTCATGCGTCGTCTTCGTGCGCCGTCTTTCGTTACGATGGACTCATGCCTTCTCCGGATGAGCCATCCGCGCCCGCCGCGCCTTCTGCCGCACCCGCCGCGTTCCCACAGCGCATCGCCCTCTTCGGCGGCAGCTTTGACCCTCCTCACAACGGTCATCTCGCCATCGCACACGCCGCGCTCACCGCCTTCCAACTCGACTCCGTCCTCTTTGCGCCCGTCGCCCGCCAGCCGCTCAAGATCGACTCCGCGCCGCCCACAGAGTTCGCCCATCGCGCCGCCATGACCGCCCTCGCCATCGCGCACGAACCGCGATTTGCACTCAGTCTCCTCGACGCCCCACGCGACGATCGCCAGCCCAACTTCACCGTCGACGCTCTGCTCCGCCTGCGCGCGCAACATCCCCCACTCACCCGTTTCTTCTTTCTCCTCGGCGCCGATGCGCTCCAGCAACTCCCGCGCTGGCATCGCGCCGCAGAGATTCCCTTTCTCGCCACCCTCCTCGTCGCCTCCCGTCCCGATTCCGAACTCGGTGCAGACCCCCTTGCTTCGGCTCCGCAATGGCTTCCTCCCACGCTCCTCCTTCACCGCAACGCAAAGACCTCCGCGTCAATCCTGCATCTTCAGGTCGAGGACGCGCACCACCGCACCGCCGACATCTTTTTTCTGCACGGACTCAACTTCGACATCAGCGCCTCTCATCTGCGCTTGTGCCTCTCGGCTCCACACACCCCTCATCTCGAACTCGCTACCCTCCTGCCCGCTTCCGTACTCGACTACATCCGCTCCCACCATCTCTATCTCGCTTGAAATCGAACGCAATCCTGGTGCGGCAAACAACTCGCTTCCTGCTACCATGAAACGTGCTGAACACCGCACAGGAGAAGCCATCTACGATGCCCAACACAGAAACTCTTCAGCAACTGCTCGTCGCCGTCGCCGCCTGCGAAGACAAGAAAGCCGAGGACACGCGCATCCTTGCTCTCGACGCATTGGACTCTGGCCTCGCCGACTATTTCCTCATCGCCTCCGGCTCCAGCGATCGTCAGGTCCTGGCCATCGCCGATGAGATCGAGCTGCAACTCAAACGCAAATTCTCGCTCTACCCCCGTTCCGTCGAAGGTCGTCAAAAATCGGAGTGGATTCTGCTCGATTATGTGGATATAGTGGTTCACGTCTTCCTTTCTGAGAAGCGTGCGTTCTACGACATCGAGCGGCTACGGAAAAGTGCTCAGGCACTCTCCGAAAATCAAGTTCAAAGCCTGCTGAAAAAACAAGCGCGCACGACCAAAGATCCGAAGACGAGCACGAGCGGTGCCAGATCAAAATCCGTGAAGGGAGAAACATCGATGAGTCCATCGCCCAAGAAACCGGCTGCGAAGAAGGCAGCCGCCAAGCCTGCGGCAAAGAAGGCCGCGCCCAAGAAGGCCGCTGCCAAGAAAGCTGCACCGGCAAAGAAGGCCGCGCCTAAAAAAGCTGCTGTCAAGAAAGCGGCTCCCAAGAAAGTCGTCGCCAAAAAAGCAGCGCCGGCAAAGAAGACAGCTCCCAAAAAAGCTGCCGTGAAAAAGGCCGCTCCAGCGAAGAAAGCGTCTGCAACCAAGGCTCCGGCGAAGAAAGCCGTCGCCATCAAAGCTGCACCCGCTAAAAAAGCTGTCGTGAAGAAAGCCGCGCCAGCGAAGAAAGTCGTCGCACCAAAAGCCGCGCCGGCGAAGAAGGCCGCTCCCAAACCGGTCGCCAAAAAGCCAGCGCCTGCTGCGCCCAAGGTTGCCATCGCTGCCACTGCCATCGAGCCGCAGTATCTGGTCAAGCCACGTTCCGAGGCCGAAATGCCCTCGTCCATGGCAACCGGCGACGACAAGAAACCAACCATCTGAAAATCACAGCAACCCAGGCAAAGCAGAAGGGCGGAACCAGACAACTGGCTCCGCCCTTCTGCTTTCTTCCGTGCAATGCACGCTCACCCTCAGAAATCTCTTCCCTTTTTCCGCGGCTCCGCGCGACAATGACCCATGCCCGAACCTGTTCTCCAATCCATCCCTGCTCGCCTTCTCTCGCACACGCCACTCCGCTCGATCGTTCTCGCGCTTTTTCTCGCAACACCCCTGGCCATCGCAGCCTCGCCACAAAACCCGCCCGCCACGCTCGACAGCGAACTCTTTGAGGTCACCGTCCCTCAGCTTGAAAGCCTCTACACGTCCCATGCCGTCACCGTCACCCAGGTCGTCGAGTGGCATCTGGCGCGCATCCGCCGCTTCAATCCCATCTATCGCGCCGTCCAGACCGTCGAGCGCAAAGAAGCCCTCCAACAGGCCGCCGCGCTCGACCGGCAGCTTGCCTCCGGCCATCTTCCCGCCTGGCCCGCGCGAGGACTCCTCTGGGGCGTACCCATCGTCACCAAAGCCAACACCAGCATCGCCGACCAGATCACCACCGACGGCTGGCGCGGCTACATGCTCCCCGGCCATGAACTCCTCGCCCCGCGCGACTCCACACTCGTCGCTCGCCTCCGCGCCGCCGGAGCCGTCTTCCTCGGCATCACCAACATGCCCGACTTCGCCGCCAGCGACACCAATCGCAGCTCCGCCTACGGACGCACCGGCAACGCCTACGACGTGCGCTTCAGTCCTGGAGGATCCTCTGGCGGAACCGTCACCGCCGTCACCAGCAACTACGCTGTCCTCGGCAACGGCACCGACACCGGCAACTCCATCCGCATGCCTTCCGCCACCAGTTCCGTCGTCGGCTACTTTCCCACACGCGGACTCGTCAGCATCGCCGGCATCGCTCCCCTCGACTGGCTCCTCGACAACACCGGACCGATCGCCCGCAACGTCACCGACGCCGCCATCGCGCTCTCCGCCATGACCGGCATGACCGCCGCAGACCCCGCGCCCAAAGCTGACCCGCTCGACCCGCGCACCGCCGACGCCGCGCAGAAAGCCCAGCCAGGCCTCTACACCCAATATCTCCGGCCCGGCGCGCTCCGCGGCAAACGCTTCGGCGTGCCCGCATTCATCCTCCTCGGCTCCGGAATCCCCTTTCAGGGCATCCCCGCCGTCGTTCCGGAGAAGAGCGCCGCAGAAGAAGAACAGGATGCCGTCCTGCCCCTTCGCGACTCCACGCGCAAAGCCTTCCTCGCCGCACTCGACGGCCTGCGCGCCGCCGGTGCCACCATCATCTTCGACGACTCCATTCTGCCGCCCACCTTTGCCCGCATCGTCAGCCGCGCCGGCACCATGCCTTACGTCGCAGAAGGCACCGACCAGTTCCTGAAACTCTTTGGCCCCGCGCAGTATCACTCAGCCGCCGACTACAAGCGCGCCACCGGCCAGCCTCTGCCCGACACCATCGTCAACCCCACCCTTGAACGAAAAGACGAGCCAAAGCAAAGCCAGATGCAGATCGAAACCGATCCCGCCGCCCAGGCCAACTACTTCCGCCCGCGTCAGCTCGCGCTCGACCAGTACGATGCGACCCTCGACCGCCTCCATCTCGACGGATACGTCTATCCCGCCACGCAAATGCCACCACCCGACGAGACCATGCCCCAAAGCTACGCCCACACCGGCGGCATCTCCGGCACCATCAGCGAAGGTCCACACAGCGACACAAGCTGGGTCAATATCCTCGGCGTCCCTGCCATCGTCGTCCCCGGCGGCTTCTATCCCAACGGTCTGCCATTTGGTCTGGAAATCTCCGCTCGCCGCTGGCGCGACGGCGACCTGCTCGGCTGGGCATTCGCCTATGAGCAGGTCACACACCACCGCCATCCGCCCACTCTCGTTCAGCAGGGACTGCTCCCCAACATGCCGTAGTCCGCTACCCCAGGCCGAACCTCACCGCGACCGCAGACGCGCCAGGTCGCGCCGATCCTTCTTCGTCGGACGCCCGCGCTCGGTCATCTCCACGCGCGGCTCCAGCTTTCTCTGCTCGGCCACCACAGCGCGCCGCGCACGGCTCTCCTCGGTCTCGCGATAAAGCGCCTGCGCCACCGCAGCCGGACCGCGCATCTCGCTCAGCGCCAGCACATCCACCTCAAAGTCGCCGCCCTCAGTGCGAATGCGCAGCCGGTCGCCCGCCTTCACCTCCCGCGAAGGCTTCATCGTCTGCCCGCTCATCTCCACGCGCCCCAGCTCGCAGCTTTTCACCGCCAGCGCGCGCGTCTTATAGAACCGCGCCGCCCACAGCCACTTGTCCACCCTTACACGCTCCAGCGCCAACTCACCCTGCCTCCCGTTTTCAGCTTACTCGCCCGCACTCATCCGGACGTACGCTCACCCTCAGCCGACACCTTCGCTCGCTCTTCCCCACCCGTTCTCGCGATACAATCGCAACAGACGCGGAGAGGTGGCCGAGCGGTTGATGGCAGCGGTCTTGAAAACCGCCGAACCCGAAAGGGTTTCGTGAGTTCGAATCTCACCCTCTCCGCCAGCAACCATTTCAAATCTCTTATAATCACCAATATATATACATATCAACAACTTGCCGTTGTCGGGTAGCCGACAAAATCCACACCAGATTTATCGTGTTTCGCTTCTTTTCAGTCTTTCAGGCCGGATTTCCCGACAATCCGACAACGGCGTCCAGACAGGGCTGACCGTTGATTCCACATTCCAAAGTGCATTCTTCGTCACATTTGTTGAAGAACCCGAGTTTCATCATGACTTTGAGGAATCGGATTTCGGTCGGCATTCGTGCCGCGCAG
>JAJZHE010000146.1 GCA_021804655.1 Acidobacteriota bacterium | reverse complement strand
ATGCTGAATCCATGCTCATTGCTCCTTGCCGACGGGCTGTTGCGTACGCAGCGCGGGAATAATGCCGCTCGTGAGCTGCTGCGCGATCAGGCGCGCAAAGAGTGCATGCCCCTGTGCGTTGGGATGACCATCGACGGGTAAAAAATCCCGATCTGCGGAAGCGGCACCTTCCATACTCGGAAGAATATCCAGATAGGTGCCTCCGTGGGAGGTCACGATCGAACGCAATCGGCGATCCAGCCAGAATGGATCATATCCGCTCGGCCACACGCCGGTGGCGATCATATCCGCCTGTGCGCGATTGGGCAGGTAAACCGCAACCAACGGAATCCCGCGCGCTAACGTTTGTTCTTCGATCTGCTTTGCATCCCTATCCACATGAAGAAGATTTTCCCGCCATAAGTTGCTTGGATCTGCCTTCAGAAATCCCTGTTCGTCATCCGGCCCGTCGAGGTAGGACTTCACAAACTCCGTCTGACTCTCATTCGCCAAATATCGCAGCGCATAGCCCGCTCTGGTCGTTTCCACATACCCAGCGGCCGACTGTGCGCAGGTCGTGCTTCCCGGTTCATGCTTCAGGCAGCGCAGGATTTTATCTTTGATCAAAGAAGCGGACATCGGCTTCAGATGCGGCAGCATAACTTGAGGCGCATATTTCACGTCGTAGGGAGTCAATATCCAAAGCACAATATCTGGCATGGTAGCCAGGACATCTCCATATCGCAGCGCAATCGAGTCGGCAAATCCAAATGGTAGTCCCTCGTTATAGAGTTCGACTGGACGGCCGGTTTCTCGTGTGAGCTGACGTGGCAACAAGGCAGCCAGTGAATTTCCTTCTGATACGAAGTCTCCAAACGCAATCGATGATCCCGTCATCACAATCCGAAATGCCCTCGGATCAAGTTGATCCATGGCTACGGGATTTCGATACCCATTCGCATCAAAACGATAGTGCACATCCCCAAACTCCCGCGACATGTTCTCGTACTGGCAATTTGGCACGCCTCTCACTCCAGTCGTTGCATCATTCAGAACGAAGCATATCCCGTCATGATTCGGTGCTCCGACGCGAGTTACAGGTGGCTTGAAATACCAGCCCGCAATGTGCTGTGCTGCAAAACATAACAGCACAATCATCCCCGTTGCAGTCAGCGACAGTCCCGACAGGTGCCATAAAATCGACCGGATGGATTGCTTCTGTGCTGTGGATTCCATCAGGAGTCCGCCTCTTCCAATGATAAATTCGTACCGACAACCACCTTCATCGGTGCAGTCTCCTGTTTTGCCTCGGCCACATCCAGCTTCCACACCGTCTTGCCGGAGTCGTCGGCGCTCACTCTGGCAAAGCCAAGTTTTTCATAGTGATCGACGACCAGCTTGTTGCGGTCGGTGGGAATATATGTGCCAACGATGGTGTGGATGCCGCGCTGCCTGGCATGCTCCACCAGGTGATTCAGCACCATGTGCTCGACCTTGCGCCCCAGCACGCGACAGCTCATCAGCCACGTGTCGATCTCCCACGTCCCCGGCTCTTGCACGCCCGGACGGCAGATCACCACGCTGATCATCCCGTTGTCGCCAAAAATATCTGCCAGCCGCACCTGAAGCGTAAAGACCGCTGGATCCTCTTCAGCGACCAAGACCTCAGGATCGGTATAGCGCCGCGTCGTCAGGTTGTACTGGTTTGACTTGTTGATGAGTTGCACGATCCGCGCGCGCCCCGTGGCATCGAACGGCTGAAACGTGATCGTCATCTCCAGCGAAGCCAGATACGCATCCACACCGCCCACCTGTTTCTGCAGACTGATCCGCTTGGCGTTGTCCTGGTAGAAATCCGCACGCTTCAGGTCTTCGCCGGCAAAGGCAATCGCCTCGAAATAACCCGCCGCGGCCAGTGTTCGAGCATAGCCTGCCGCATCTTCCGGCAGCTCCGGCACCGCCACCTGCGGCAGCAGCCTGCGCACCAGCCCACGCTCCACCGGATTGTCGTCCAGAAACACGAGCGAATCGATGCCAACCGAAAGCTCTTCGGCAATGGCTTGCAGATTGGTCGCCTTGTCATTCCAGTTCGCCTGGAAGACGGCAATATGATCCAGCTTCAGCAGCATCTCCGGATGCTTCAGGAACGGTTCGCGCGCCACCTCATCGGTATTCTTCGACGACACCGCCAGTACAATTCCGCGCTGCCGCAGCTCCAGCGCCATCCGCTGCACCGCCAGATGCGCCTCGCCGATCGCGTCCCCCTGAGCCACGCGAATCCCTTCCAGCCCATCGTCGCCAATCACGCCGCCCCAGACTGTATTGTCCAGGTCCAGCACCAGCACCTTGCGGCTCTTGCCGCGTATCGCCGCCACCACGCGCGCCACGTGATCCGCATACAGCGGAATCACGCTCTCCGCGCAGGGAAACTTGCCCAGGTTCCACATCTGAGGATCATGCCAACTCGCCAGCCCCACCGTCTCGGCGATTCCGGCTACGTCCAGCAGCACGTCACCCGTCGCCAGCACCTGCTCGCCCAGCGCGCGATTCACCTCTGTCAGCAGCCAGCGCATCGTGCCCGGCAGAGCACCATCCAGGCTGCCGAAGACCGTCTCCGGTGCCGGTGCAAACGTCTGGAAGATGCACGCAGCTCCGCAGTTTTTCTGGATGCCTTCACGCAGCGCAGCCAGATAGCCCGTTGCTCCAGCCACAGCATTCGCCGCCGCCGCGCTGTCTCCTGGAGTCGGCTTCAGCGGCAGCGCGCGATAGTCCAGCGCAAAGAGCACGGCATTGGGCTTCGCCGCATTCACGCGCGAGTCCGGCGTCAGCGCCTCCTGCGCCACCTGGTCATACGCCGGCTGGATGATCTCCAGCGCAATCCCGTGCCGCGCCGCGCTGGCCACCAGTGCCGGCAGAATGAAGTCCATCGTCGCATTGCTGATGACGGCAAGGCGAAACGGAATCAGGGGCTGAATATCTGCGCCACCAGCGACAGCCGCCGTCATCCGCTTCGCCAGCCTCGTCAGTTGATTCAGGTCCAGCGCATACGACGCAAGCTCACGGAGAGCCGCGCCACCGCCGACCTCCGTCCACGCCTTCACCTGCGCAGAAAAATCCTGGGGCGGTCTGGGCAGCCATTGAAGCTCGGTATACAAATCGGTCGGCATTGGAACTCCTGCGGGAAGTCAGCCCGCCACAAGAGGATTCCAGGAATCCATCTCAATTCAGTCAGAAAAGTTCTGCCGCAATGCGGCATACACTGCTAGACGCGGCTCTGGATCAGCGCTGCCAGATCGCCAACTTTTTCCAGCTTTGAAATCTCCGTGGTTGAAAACTTCACCTTGAAGGCTTTTTCAATTGTGATAATCAGACGGATATGCGCCAGGCTGTCCCAGCCTTCCACGTCCTTTGCGCTCAGCTCCGGCGTAGCCTGGATCGAATCGTCGTCAAACAAATCCTGGAAAATCTCTGTGAGCTTTTCATAGATAGCAGCCTGTTCCAATGAGGTCCTCCTGGGCATCTGATCGGTAAGGTCTTTGCACTCCAGGCACCCGCGCTACGCATGGCAGCGCGCACTGCTGGATTCCTGATGTTTTTTTACAGACTAGCAGAGAACTGACGATGGACAGATGGAATGAACTTGAAATTTCACGCGCGCCGCATGCTCAGCCAAGAGGCCGCAACGCGCATCAAAGCGAAGAGATTTTGCACACGGCATAGCCGCCGCGCTGATATGGACAATTCATCCCACTAGGCGCTGCTCCGTGAATGACCGTCCAGCTCACCTGCGGATACTCGTTGCGCAGTCGTACGAAATCCGCATGCTGGAAATGGTTCAACCCCTGCGTTGCATCGCTCATCTGCTTCCATTCATCCGCCAGATCAGGAAACAGCGAGACCACGCCGCTGTCTTTATAGTAATCAGCCAACGACGAGCGCTCAGCAATCGCGCGGAAGCCGTGCACATCCGTCGGAGGGTCTTTGAAATAGCGTGCATCGACGGCAAAGACAGCATCCTCCGGCGTATTCCTGCGAATCCAGCGCAGTGTATTCAACCATGGGTTCGTCGTCGCCATTCCAGGCAGCTCAATGTGTGGACTATTCGGATAGGTGGCGCGTGCAGCCACAAACATCCCGACACTCAGCGGAAGCACAATCGCAGCGACAACCCATGGGCGACGAGCGGCAAGATATTCACCCAGAACACCGGCAAAGAGCAGGACAAAGACAATCGTGATCAGATGAAAGCTTCGTAGTGGCTGGAGACGCGCAAACATCTCAAACGATGGAGAACTCGCCAGCACAATCGCTGCCGCAATCGAAATCAGCCCGAAGGGAATCATCAAAAAACTGAGCTGCTCGAATGCAGGGCGCACGCCGCGCAGCTTTGCCCGCCAGAAAAAAGCCAGAATCGCGAGCGGCGCCAGCATCCCCAACCAGTGATACCAGGTCCAGTTGTAAAGAAAAAAATAATCGCGTGAAAAAAGCGCTTCTCGATAGGCGCCCGTTGCTGAAGCAAAATGAAATCCATCCGGCAGCAGCACGACTCCGGCAGCCAGTGCGGGAACAGCGGGCTGCTGCACCGATCGCCGGACGCGCACCTGAAACCATTGCAGCACAGCAAGAAATGCAAGATACGCTGCCATCTGCGGATGCACCGAACCAACCAGCACGACAAATACGCCCGCGCGCAGATATTGCCGTTGCAACAAAGCAGCCAATGCAAACAGCGTGAGTGGCGTGGAAAGCGACCGCGCGGTCAGATACGGGTCCATCAGCAGCAGACCCGTGTTGGTCGCCGGCATCGCCATCACCGCCGTCATCACCAGCAGCGCCGTCCATCGCGCGCGGGCTGAGTCAAAGCAAATGGATACAATCTGCCAGCAGGCAAGCAGCATCGCGAAGAGCGTGCCCACATACCAGGCAAAAATCGTCCAGTCCATCGACAGATGCGTCACCCGTGCCGTCATTGCCAGCAGCGGACTGAAAAGCGACAGATGCGCGTGAGAGAGAAAAAATTCTCTTCCAAACGGATAGAGCCGCGGATTCAGCAGATTCTTGGCTGCAGGAATATAAATCTCTGCGTCCTCGACGCCCAGATGATAGCCCTGGATCAACAGCGCGGCAAGCGTCAATCCCAGCAGCCGCAATAGCGGCAAGCGCTCCGTCTTCCTCACCGCACATCCTCCAGCATCTGCGCAATCGACTTGCTTTGCTGCTTGATCTGAAGCGGAGGAAAGTCGAAAAACGGCCTGCGATACAGCCCCGTGCGAGCCGCTACGCAATCGAGTGTGGTGCGCAGCACACCCAGTCCATACACAATGCTGCGCCGCAGATTGATGGAAGAAGCCTCAGGGAAATAGCGCGTCGGGCAGGAGACTTCGCCAATGCGCGCACCCAGATAAATGCACTGCGCCAGCAACTGATTGTCAAAGACAAAATCTTCGGAGTTCGCCTCAATCGGAAGCGATAGAAGCAACTCGCGGCTATAGGCGCGATAGCCCGTGTGATACTCCGACAACTTGGCGCCAAGAGCTATGTTTTGAATCAGTGTGAGCGCTCGATTCGAAATATATTTGTGTCTCGGCATGCCGCCCGTCAGCGCGCCGCCTCCCAGAATGCGCGATGCCAGCACGATGTCGTAGAGACCATTGGCAATCATCGTCGCCATCGGTTCCACCAGCAGCGGCGAATACTGGTAATCGGGATGAACCATCACCACAATGTCTGCACCCGCGGCCAGCGCCGCGCGATAGCAGGTCTTCTGATTGCCACCGTAACCGCGATTCTTCTCATGACGATGCACTTGCAGGCCGAGCCGTGCAGCAAGCGACGCAGTTGCGTCTGTACTGTGATCGTCCACAAGAATGCAGTCATCAACAGAAGCGGGAATCTCCTGAATCGTCCGCTTCAGCGTCTTTTCCGCGTTGTATGCAGGAAGTACGACGATGACTTTTTTCTGATTGATCATGCGTTACTCGTAACCCTTCTTTTGCACGCTACTCTTATGATACCGACGATGAAGCCTTACCGATAGAAAGATATTGGAAAAGCATGGATTTTTTTGGCGTATCAAGCGATAAAGCTATGATTTGAAGCACCTATAGCCCCCAAATGAAGAATGAATGAAGAGCAATTCATGCATCCCCCATTGGACTAGGGAATCCGGCATACGGTGAGCAAACGATTATGCCACCGACAATCCAGCCATGGATTCGCCGGATAACTCACCAACACCCAGTCCACGCCAAATTTACGCTTCAATTCCTCGAATTGCTTCAGAGTGAACCCGTTCAGTCCCTCTTGCGCATTGCGCTGCCTCAGCCACACATCCGCCAGTTCCGGCACCTGCGTACAGACTGCTGCGTCCTTCACCCCATCCGCCAACACGCTGCGCTCCGCCAGAGGGCGAAAGTTGTGATAATCCTCACCCGGAGCCTTCAGATACCAAGGATCAATCGCAAAATACGCATCCTTCGGCGTGTGCCCACGAATCCACGTAAACGCTTGTACCCAGGGGTTTTCTGTTACGACTTCAGGCCACTCGACGGGGACCGTATCTGCAAAAATCGCGCGCTGCGACGCAAACATTCCCCCATAGATCAGCACAAGATAACAGGCCCAGCGAAGACGAC
>JAJZHE010000026.1 GCA_021804655.1 Acidobacteriota bacterium | reverse complement strand
AAAATGGGGCCATCCTTCGTTGTCGGACTCGAATTTGGAACCACCAAACCCCTCGTCCTCCGTCTTGTCTGGCCCCATTTTCGCTCGCAACGCCATCCGCCCTGGTAGGGTTAACAGGCCCTAAACAGTAGCAAGCAAAAAAACAACAGGCGGACAGTCTTTCCAGAAAATTGGAAGGGGTGTCCGCCTGAGTTTTTTGTTCTGTTTTTTGTTCTGCGCCCGCAGGCGACGCGTTATTTGCCACTGGTGTCGGCGAGGGCCTGATCGATGAGCTGATAGAGCCGCGTGCGATCGACGACCTCAATGAACGGCGCGCCTTTGGACTGGCGGGTCACCACCCAGATGGTGGGCGTATGCTCGATGCCGATGCGCTGGCCCAGCGCGTAGTCCGCTTTGACGAGCGCTGCCAGATGGCCCTCCGGATCGAGGGCAAAGGGCAGTTGCAGCTTGTGATCGGCGGCCCATTTTTCCGTGAACTGGCGCAGAACGTCGAGCGAGGTGATAGAGGGCTGGTTGGCAAAGACGGAGTTGCGATACTCGTCGCCGATGGCCTTGGATTTGGTGTCGAACCAGCGGGCATTGACCGCCGCCTGAAAGCTCCAGGGATGGAAGGGCAGCGGAAAATCGTGGCGCACCCAAGGGATGTGATACTTGGCCGTGGCCTCCATCAGCAGCGGGTTGGCGCGGGCGCAGTCCGGGCATTCCATATCGTCGAATTCGACGATGGCCACACGCGCGCCGGCAGGCGGCTGCAAGGCGGCTGGATCATGCACCTGCGTGGTGGGTGGTGCGCCATATTGCGCACGGGCAGATGGCTGAACGGCGAGAACGGCCGCAATCGCAAGCAGGCTATGAGCAAAGAGGCGCGTGGGGCGAAAAATGGCTGCATTCATGGTGGAGTCAATTCCCTCAAAAAGTATTGTAGCGGCTGCGCCAGAGTGGTCGGCAGAGGGCAAATCCGCTGAGCGGACTGAAAGCTGTGCTCAACGTCACGTTGAGAGTTGTCGAGAGCTGTGATACGCTTCGATTCTTCACAGAAGACGCCTGTCAGCGCGTCGTTTGGCTGAGCAGGCGCCTGCCGGAGGAAACCGTATGACGGGTTTCGGCAGCTCGCGGACCACGCCTGAGCCTGGTGGCTACACGCCGCCCGGCGAAGGTCAGCGCAGGCACGGCTTGCTCCATCTGCCGCTGCATCTTCCTCACCTGTCCCATATCCATCTGCCTCATGTCCATTTGCCACTTGCGGACGAGTACGGCGAACACTCGCTGCTGGAGGCGCTGACGCACTCGCTGGACGTGGCGGGACGTGGCTATTGCTGCGCGGAAAATCCTCTGGCAATGGGCAGCAAGCAGGCCGAAGATGGCCCGGAGCGGTTCTCCGGCGAGGAAAAACACAGAGGGGATACGCAAAGAGGAGTCGAAGATGCGAAGCTATCCGGGAAGTGATGTTCGCAATGTGGCTGTGGCCGGTCACGCACATTGTGGCAAGACGACATTGATCGCCTCTCTGCTGCAGGCCGCAGGCATGACGACGACGCAGGGGCGCGTGCAGGACGGATCAGCGGCAACCGCGTATGACGAAGACGAAGTGGCGCGCGGAACGACGATGCAGAACGCCGTTGCTTTTGCCGAGTGGCAGGGCGTGAAGGTGAACCTGATCGATACTCCGGGCTTTCATATCTACAGCCATGAAGCACGCGCGGCGATGCAGGTGGCCGAGGCGGCGGTGATCGTGGTGCATGCACTGGCCGGGGTGGAAGCAGTGACGGAGCGAACGTGGCGCTGGGCGGAGGAGTTCAATCTGCCGCGCATTGTGGTGCTGAACCAGATGGACACAGTGCGCGCCGGAGCCACGGCCCGAGAAACGTCTGGTGGAGAGGATGTTGCGTCCGCGCTGCTCGACGATCTGCGTGAGCGCTGGGGGCGAAGCTGCGTGCCGGTGCAGTTGCCGGTCTTCGACGCAGTCGGCTTTCGCGGCGTGGTGGACTTGGTGACGATGCAGGCGTTTCTCTATGCAGAAAACGGCGGGACAGGACGCGGCGCGATTGCGGAGATTCCACACGACCTGCAACAGCAGGCGCGGGCCGCGCATGAGGCGCTGGTGGAGCTGGTGGCTGAGGGCAAGGACGAGCTGCTGGAAGAGTTCTTCGAGGTGGGCACGATTCCTGAGCAGCATTTGATTACGGCGCTGCACGAGGCCATTCGTGAGGATCGGATCTTTCCTGTCCTCTTTGCCAGTGGCCTGCGCGGCGTGGGAGCGGACCATCTGCTGGACTTTCTGAAGGTGTATGCTCCAACGGCTGCCGAACGCGCAGCCTGCGCGGGCAGCGCAATCGGGGCCGAGTCGCTGGCCGGGATGAACGCCGAAAATATAGCCGCGTACGGGGACGGCGCGGGTGGCCATGAGGCGGTCAACCAACATCCGTCCGTACGCGCCGGCGTGGTGATGCGCGCCGTCCGCGACGAGGAACCGCTGACGCTCTTTGTCTACAAGACGCTGCACGATCCGTTTGCCGGGCGGGTCAGTTTTTTCAAGGTGATCAGCGGCGTACTCCACAATGAGCAGACGGTGGAAAACTATAGCCGCGGTGGACAGGAGCGGCTGAGCCACCTGAGCGTGATGCAGGGGCGCAAAGCGGTGGAGGTGAGCGAGCTGCACGCCGGGGATATGGGAGCGGTCACACGGCTGCGCGAGACGCTGACCGGAGACACACTGGGGCAGCGCGGCGCGGAGATGCGTCTGGAGCCAGTCGCATCTCCTGAACCGAGCATGACCTATGCGATTGAACCGAAGACACGCGCCGACGAGGACAAGCTGGGACCGGCGCTGCACAAGCTGATGGAAGAGGATCGGATGTTGCGCTTCTTTCGCGATGCGCAAACACAGGAGTTTCAGGTGGCCGGAGCCGGACAGCAGCATATCGAAACGGTGGTTGCGCGGCTCAAGCGGCGCTTTCACACCGAGGTCACGCTGAAAGCTCCCAAGGTGCCCTATCGGGAGACGATTCGCGCGCGGGCCGAAGCGCAGGGTCGGCACAAGAAACAGTCCGGCGGCCACGGACAGTTTGGCGATTGCCGTATCCGCCTGGAGCCACTGCCGCGCGGCTCTGGATTCCAGTTTGCCAGTGAAATTTTTGGCGGAGCGATTCCGCGGCAGTACGTTCCGGCGGTGGAAAAAGGCATTGCCGAGACGGCGCTGAGCGGGCACATCGCCGGATTTCCCGTGGTCGATTTCCGCGCGACGGTCTATGACGGCAGCTATCACGAGGTGGACTCCAACGAGCTGTCCTTCAAAATTGCCGCGCGGCTGGCCTTTCGGCAGGCGATGGAGCAGGCAAAGCCGTGCCTGCTGGAGCCGGTGATGCGTGTCGAGATTGAAGCTCCGGAAGAGTATGCCGGGGCGCTGATGGGCGACCTGAACACACGGCGCGGTCACGTGCTGGGCATGACGCCGCGCGGGCGCTCGGTTGTCGTCGAAGCCGAGGTTCCGATGGCGGAGATGTTGCAGTATGGCGCAACGCTGACCTCGCTGACCCAGGGCCGCGGCAGCTTTCACATGGAGATGCGCGGCTATGAGGTTGTGCCAACTGCAGTGGCGGAGCGAATTCTGGCCACCGCACAGCGACCCGTGACTGCGGAAACGGAGTAGGAGCAATCCATCTGGGCTGTTCAGGCACCACTTGAGGCAAAACCATGCGACAAAATCGCTGTGCGGCAGAATCCTGACGCGCTCAGCTTCATCTGAAACAATAGAGATGAAGATGAACTGGACCAAGCAAACCCTCGCGATGGTTTTTTGCGCCACTTTTGGTGCATCTGTGGGCATGATCGCGGTCGCTGGATCGACGTCGGCTGCGGCGCAGCAGAATCCCGGCTCGCAGCAGAATCCCTTTTATGGCAGCATGACAGCGCATCCGGCCACCGATGCCGTGCTGCCGCTTTCGCTGGACGATGCGGTGCGGCGCGGTTTTCAGACGAATCTTGGCCTGAAAGAGGCCGAGGCTGGCGAAACATCCCTGCACGGCGAAGAGATGGAAGCGTTGCAGGAGTTTCTGCCGACGATCACCGTCTCCGGCGGCACGGGCGTGCACGAGTATGACCTGGCCGCACTGGGATTCGGGCCAAGCGTGATCCGCAAGTTCAGCGCCTTTTTCCCGCCGCAGACCCGCGCCGGCGGCATCTCGCTGATTACCAAAGCGGACGTGACCAACGGACAGGTGAATTACGACCAGACGCTTTACTCCGGTCCGGTGATCAACGGCTACAAAGCGATTCGCGCAGCGCAACAAGTTGCGCATTTCCAGAAGATGACGGCGCGCGGCGAAGTGGTGCAGCAGGTGGCGACTGCTTACCTGCGCGTGATTGCCGCCGCAAGCGACGTGGACAATGCACGGGCGCTGCTGGAAGCGGATCGCGTGCTGGAGCAGCAGGCCGAGGCCAGGCATTCGGCCGGAACCGCGGCGAAGCTGGATGTGCTGCGTGCGCAGGTGGAGCTGCAACAGCAGGAGCAACGGCTGCTGGCAAGCCAGAATGCCCGGGACAAAGCGGAGATTCTGCTGAAGCGCGAGATCGGCATTGCGCCGGGACAGCCGGTTCAACTGACTGACCCGGCACCCTACAGCGACCTGATCGAGCGCAGCGAACAGGAGCTGCTGGCGTCGGCCTACCAGAACCGGCAGGATTATCAGAACCTGACCGCGCAGGCCAAGGCCAACTACTACGTGTTGAAGGCGCGGCAGTCGGAACGGCTGCCGACGCTGAGCTTCTCCGGCAACTACGGCGTGACCTCGGTGAGCGGCGTGGGCGCGCACGGCACCATGATGGCGATGGGCAAGCTCCAGGTGCCGATCTTCCGCGAGGCCAGCCTGCGCGGCGAGGCAGACGTGGCCCGCGCGCAACTGGACGGCGTGGAGCATCAACTGGCCGACCTGCGCGCAAATATTGTGGCACAGGTGCGGACGGCGCAGATGGACGCACGGGCGGCACAGAAGCTGCTGGAAGTGGCGCGGTCCAATGTCGATCTGGCGCGGCAGGCGCTGGCCGACGAGGCCGACCGCTACAAGGCCGGCGTGGACGATACTCTGCCGCTGGTGCGCGCACAGGCGACGCTGGCAAGCGCGGAAAGCAATCTGGTGCAGAGCCTTTATCAGTACAACCTGGCGAAGCTTGCGCTGGCGCGCAGCACTGGCGTGATCGAGCAGCAGTACCGCGACTACCTCGGCGAAAAATAAGCCTTTGCTTTGAGTCGAAACGAGCCAGGCGGGGATGCGTGTTCGACTGCTTTTGTGCTGGCCTCAAGCTGTCATTCGACCGGAACGGAGATGTGATCGGCGGGCATGATCTGGCTGAGCGTGGCGTAGCCTCGCTGCACTCCCGGAGTGTGTGGAATCAGCCGGAAAAGCACCAGACGATTGCGCTCCGGATCGTCGAGCGCCGGATAAACCGTCACTTGATCGAGCGCGAAGGATGGGTGAATCGCCGCCAGCATCGCCGGATCGAGGTCGTTCCAAGCGGCGTACCAGCCGGGATGCGCACGACGGATGCGGCGCGATGGGATCTCCGTGCCAAAGTCATCGCAGACTGCGGGCAAGCCGGTCATCAGCGCGATCTCGTCGCCGCTGGTGGCCAGCAGCAAGCGACGCCCGTTGGCATGGGCATCGATGTAAGCTGTGAGCGAGCGAGCGGCGTCGATCCAGGTGTACTCCGGGTGAAGTGCGTAGCGCATTGTCTGCGCGGTATTCAGCGCGACGGCAAGGCCGATGCAGCCAAGCGCGAGGGAGCCACAGAGACGCGGAAATCCGCGCTGCTGGAGGAGCGTGGCGAGCAGTTGCGCAACTGCGATGAAGGCAAAGACAGCGACGACGGTGTAGTAGCGCGGCTGTGTGTGATCCTGCACGGCCATGAAAGCCAGATATCCAGCCACAGCCAGCAGAGCAGAGACGAAGAGCGGATCGCGCAGCAACTCCCCAGCCCAGCGTGAACGACAACACGCCAGCACGACAACCAGCAATCCGCCCAGGAGCGGCAGCAGGATGGGATCGATCCAAAGCGTGCCATGCAGCGACCACCCTACGCTGGAAAGATGCGCGGCGAGTGTGTGTGGCTTCGGGTAGCTGTTGATGAAGAAGAAATAGGTGAAATCGCGCAGCAGGTGAAGAGAAACGAGCGAGGCCAGCCAGCAAGCGAGAATCGACGCAGTCGTTGCGCCTGCGACGGCGCATCCGCGCAGCAAGCGGCGCGGATGCGCACGCAGCGGGAATGCCGCGGCCCAGAAAATCGCCGGAAGCAAAACGACCGCCGTTGTCTTGGCCAGAATCATGGCCGCCATCAGCACACCCAGCAGCAGCGCATTGGCCCAGATGCGCCGTGCTGCGGAGAAGCTGAGCGCCACTTGCAGGGCAAGCAGAGTGAGTGCAAGCATGAGCGGCTCCAACAGCGCCAGACGGCTGAAGGCGAAGAGAAACGGGCTGGTGACGAGCAAGGTGACGGCAACAAGAGCGGCCCATTGTTCAGGCCGTTGTTTGCGCCCTTGCTCACATAATGGTTCAGGCAATTGCGTGGCGCGCCTGCGTTCCAGGCGATGTTCCAGAAGCCGATACGTCAGGAATAGATTGCAGCCGAAGAGCGCGACAGCAAATCCGCGCACCGCGACGATGGAGACGCCTGTAATGCCGAAAAGCATCCAGACCAGCGCAGGCCACAGCGGCACGGCGACGGCGGGATTGAAGCCACCCGGTTCATACCAGCGCCCCAGCAGATGCGCGCGGATCGCGGCGTTGGCGTACCAGCCTTCGTCGGTATATTTGGCCCAGTCGGGCCAGGGGGAGTGATGGGGGAAATCAGCCGTCAGATGAAGTCCGTGCAGCAGGGCAAGCACGACGACGAGCGAGATCCACGCGGCATAGCCGTAACGCTGGAGCAGGGCCTTCATTCTAAGCGGAGTATAGACCGAAAACCTGCTCGTGCTACTCGTAGGCAAGCGCGTCGATGGGGTCTTTGGCGGCTGCCATCCAGGCCGGATAAACTGCGCCGAGAAGGGTGCCGAGGATGGCGATGACCGCGGCCCGCACAATCCACGGACGCGTCACCTCAAAGAACAACTGAGGATACGCATGCGCCAGCACGGCGTGGATGAGGAAGATGCCGCCGAGGCCGAGCGCGACGCCGAAGGTGGCCAGCAACGCGGACTCACGAAGAATCATGCCGACGATGGCGGTTTTCGAAGCACCCATCGCCTTCAGGATGCCGATCTCGCGGGTGCGCTCCAGCACGGCGGTGTACATGGACAGGAAGATGACCAGGAAGCCGACCAGCGTAGCGATGACGGTGACGACGTTGAGCGAGATATTGAAGCCGGGAATGTGGTCCGGAGTCATCAGCGACATCCACTCGTGCATCGTCTGCACCTGATAATCGCTGAGGCCGGGCGTGGCGGCGATCTCGCTGCGGATGAGGTCGAGGTTGTCTTCGCTGTCGGCCTTGAGGAAGAAGACGGAAGCCTTGCCCGGGGAACCGATCAGATCGCCCAGCGTATCGATAGGCACCATCTTGCGTCCGCCTTTGCCGGCCTCCACAATGCCGCAGATGCGGAAGGGATGGTTGACGATCTTGATCGAGTCGCCGACGCGGTAGGGGCGCGTTTTGCCGCTTTGCACAAAGACATCATCGACAATCACGTCATCCGGCCCTTGAAACGGTCCACCGGCGATGAAGGTGAACGGGCGCAGCGCGTTGTAGCTGGGGTAATCGATGCCGTAGATGATCTCCGGCACGGGATTGAGCGAGAAGTTCTGGATGACCGGCGCGGCGACGGTGACGTGCGGCAGGCGCAGAAAGGCCGCGGCGTTTTTGGCCGGAACCGGCGCTCCTCCCACGGCGTTGATGAAGCTGGCGTTGGCCGGGCGGACGATGATGTCGGCTCCGATGCCGTTGGTGCGAATCTTCTGGCCGTCGAGCTGGCCGAGGAAGATGGCGACGACGGAGAGAATCATCACCACTTCAATGGCGATCGCGGCCACTGAGATGAGCGAACGCAAGGGGCGATGGACGAGATTGGCAAAGACAAGCTTGTTCATGGGCTGACGACTGCTTTCAGGGTAACAGGACTGGCGCGCGATCAAAGGACGCTGAACGTTCTGTGGCCGGATTGGACGAGCCGATTCGTCATGGCGAGCCACGATCCGCCCGCGCAGCACAATCCGCCCGCGCGGCACGAACGCCTGGATGGTTGCAATGTTTGCGCGTGATTTCGCGCCGACGCCGTCGCTGCAGAAGCAGGGAGGATGCGGCAATGAGCCGTGCAGTCGCTGGGCGATTTCGATTGTGAATCTGGAAGAGCGTGCGCGACAAGCTGGAAAACACTCGTCGTACACGCGGCCAACGATGGACAGAAAACGCTAACGATGCTGGTATGCTGAGGGGGCAGGACGTATATCGTATGCCAAACTCCGTCATCTCTGAGCCTGTGCCCGCATCGCGCTTCTCTGCGTCCCGGGTCTGGTTGTTGTTTTCGCTGTTGTTTGTGCTTGTCTATGGCGCTTCGCTGTTTACGCCGCCGCTGCTGGACGACGTGGACGCAAGCCATGCGCAGGCTGCGGCGCACATTGCCGAAACCGGCGACTGGGTGACGCTGAAGGTGAACGGCATCCGCTATCTGGAAAAGCCGCCGCTGCCCTACTGGCTGGTTGCGCTGGATTACAAAGTCTTCGGCGAAAACGTCTTCGCGACCCACCTGCCGAATGCACTTGCAGTGCTGGGCTGCGCGTGGCTGGCGTGGCTGTGGACACGACGCGCGTGGGGCGCACGCGCCGGCTTTTATGCCGGATTGGGCGTGCTGACGGCGATCGGACCGTTTCTCTATACGCGGTTTTACATTCCTGAGGCGCTGCTGACGTTTTTGCTGCTGGGCGCGCTCTACTGCTTCCTGACCGGGTTTGAAAGCCTGCGTCCGGCGCGGTTCTATCTCTGCTGGGCGCTGCTTGCCCTGGCCATGCTGGCCAAGGGACTGATCGCTCCCGTCTTTTTCATTGGCGCGGCGCTGCCCATGATGATGGTCAGCGGGCAGTGGCGGCGCTGGCGGCGCATCAAGCCATTCTCCGGGTTCTTGCTTTTTCTGCTGATTGCAGCTCCGTGGCATATTCTGGCCGGGCTGCGCAATCCGGATCAGGGCCATCCGGTGGGCAACATTCCCACGCCGGGCAATGTGCACGGCTTCTGGTACTTCTATTTCCTCAACGAGCATGTCTTCCGCTTTCTGGGTACGCGCTATCCGCACGATTACAACCGCATGCCGCAGTTGTGGTACTGGCTGGCGCATCTGGTCTGGCTCTTCCCCTGGAGCTTGTTTCTGCCTGCTGCGCTGACGGTGGCCTGGAAGACGCGTGGAAGCTGGCTTCAGCATCTGCGCCGCGATGCGGGGCAGACGGTGGATTTTTATCTGGACCATGCGGTGAGGGAGGATGCAGCGACGTATGTGCTGGGGCTGAAGTTTCGCAGCCGCTCCGCCTGGCTGCTTGGATTCTTCTCCGTCTTCACACTGGTCTTCTTCGCGCTTTCCACCAATCAGGAGTACTACACCTGGCCGGCGTGGATTCCGATGATCATGCTCATCAGCGCCATGCTTGCCGGCCTGGAAGAAGGCATGGAGCGCGGAAGCGACGTGCTCGGCGGGCGACGCTGGATCATGATCGGCCACGAGGTCTTCGCCGTTCTGGGCCTGGTGGTGGCCGTCGCGCTGGCCTGGGGATTGTGGACTTCGCGTGCGCTGCCCCATGTGACCGACATTGGCACTCTGCTGGCGCATCGGGCTGTCGGGGATTACACGCTTTCCACCTCGCATCTCTTTGACCTGACCGGACCGTCGTTTGCCGCGCTGCGGCTGCCTGCCGTCCTCGCTGCCGTCGTGCTGCTGTTTGGTCCCATCCTGGCGCTGACGTGGCGCACACGCCGACAAAACGTGAAGGCGACGGTTGCAGTCGCTGTGACCGGAGCGCTTTTTCTGGTGGCAGCGCATCTTGCCTTTGCACGCTTTGAGCCGATGCTCAGCTCGCGGCAGATTGCCGATACGCTGCTGAGGCAGGCCACGCCTGCAGATGACTTCATCGTCTTTGGCGATCAGTCGGATGCTTCATCGGTGATCTTCTACACGCACCGCTTCTTTGGACGGCCCGCCCTGCTGGTGCATGGCGCAACCTCTTCGCTTCTGTGGGGTTCCTGTTACCCGGATGCGCCGAATATCTTCCGCAGCGAAAACCAGCTTGTGCAGGATTGGGGCCATGGTCCGCGGCACTGGCTCTTTGCTCAGGATACCAATCGCAGCCGCGTCGAACAGTTGCTTGCCGGTCGCCTGTACACCGTGCAGACGGTTGCAGACAAGACGCTCTGGACCGACCGTCCGCTGAACCCGAGGTAACTTTTTAGGGAGTGGAATCAGGTTTGGTACTGTTTTTCCACGAATTTTTATGATGGAGCACTTGTTTCGTAGTGCGCCACCCCGCATACTCTTGGCATAATCGCCTCAGTACATGGGGCGGAGACGACAATCCGGCCGAAAGGTGGACACCACACAGTGACCCGCTACAGCCGTCAGGACGTCCTCCGGATCTTGCGCATTACCCGCCGCCAGCTTCAAGGCTGGGAGCGCTCCGGACTCATTGCGACTCTGGAAACATTTGGATTTGCCGAGCTGAGCCAGCTTCGCCTGCTGCGTGAGCTACAAAGCCAGCGCATGCGGCCGGCTTCCATTCAAAGATCGGTTGCGGCGATGCAGGCGGTCAGCGGCATCGCCAACCCGCTCCAGCAGTCGGCAGTTGTCCCCAATGGTGGACGGCTGGTCTTCCGCACAGAGAGCGGCATCGTCGATCCGATCCGGCGCCAGCTTCTCTTTGATTTTGAACCGCGCCCAGCGTTGGCAGCCACCTTTTCGATTGCCGGCGATTCCACTGTCTCTCCAATCGAAGTCAGCGTGCAGAAGCTTTTCTTCGATGCCATTCAGGCCGAGGAGGCAGGTGAGCGCAATCACGCGATCAACCTCTACGCGCGCATCCTGGAGCTGAATCCGGCTTTTCCCGCGGCGCTCATCAATCTGGGCACCATTCACTATCACGCAGGACGATTTCCCATCGCCGAACAGTTGTATCGACGCGCGACGGAAGCCGATCCCCGTTATGTGCTGGCTTTTTTCGACCTGGGCAATGTGCTCGACGAGCTGAAGCGCTCCGAGGAGTCCATTCGCGCCTACGAGAGGGCGCTTGAACTGGCGCCGGACTATGCCGATGCGCATTACAACCTGGCCATGGCCTATGAGCGCAAGGGCCATCGCCGTCGCGCGCTCGAACACTGGCGGCAGTATCTGCTGCTGGATCGCGCCGGCCCGTGGAGCGAGCACGCACGGACCCAGTTGCGCAAACTGCTGAGCCGCGAAAAGCTGGCGATTACGCACAGAGCCAAAAACTTCCACGCGCGCGGCGAGCGGGTTGCCTCTCGCCTGAAGCTGGTGACGGAAGCAAGCGCCTGAGCTTTCACCGCCCCACAAACTGCGGCAGATTGCGATGACTGAAAGCTGCCGCCGGAATCGGCTGCAGCGGTATGGCCGGGCCTTGCCACAGCAGTTGAGGAATGCCGACGCTGACCGTTTCCAGCGCTTCCAGTCGGATACGGTGCTTGCCCGCTCTCAGCCCGATCACGCCCTCGGCGTAGCGCACTGCGTTGTTGGGACTGCCGCAGACCTCGGCAAACTGCGGGCCGGTCGCCGCCACCGGCACCTGATCGATGAATAGCTTCGTGCCGTCGCGCGCCAGCACGGCAAACCGATAGCCGCCATCCGCAGGCACATCCACAAAGCCCTCGTAGGCGACTGCAAAGTGTGTAAATCCACCCGGGTCCGCCGCCGCCAGCGTTGCCGCTACACCTGCGCGCATGGGCACCTGCTGGTCAAAGTTGGGAAAATCCGGCCATTGACCGGGAAATATCTGGAAGCTCAGCCCGGGCGCGGTGGGCAGGGCGGTGACGCCGCCAGGCTGCGCTTCGTGCCAATGCTCCACCACGGTGACGGCCTGCTCTGCCCAATCCTGTTCGGGTGCGTCCTTTGCCAGGCTGCGCGTGTTCTCTACATGCAGCAGCACGCGGAAGCTGCCCGCGCCGTTGCTTGCGCCGTCCAACTGTGTGCCCAGCGCATCCGGGAAGCGATGATGGACGCGCCGACCCGTTGCGCTGGTGCCGTCACCAAAGAGCCACGTGTAGAGCACGTGCCGCTGTGGCTGCTTCACGGCCTCAAAGTGCGCCCGTTCCCCCGGCACCAGGACCGGCTCGCGTACGGCAAACTCGGCCCGAACGCCCGTCGGCGGCGCGTAGACCGGCTCCGCCGCTCCATCGGCCACGGTCAGGGGCACGTTTGCATCGCTGTCCACGCGCTGCTGCCCATACTTCACGTTCTCCAGATGCACATCGTGCACGTCGCCGGAGAGGAGCGAAGCACTCAGCGGCGGCTGACCCAGCGCCCAGATATTGCGAAAGGTGAAGTCGTGCAGCTCGGGCTGGCGCTGGTCCATCTGGACGAGCGAGTACCAGTCGTCCAGAAAGAGATTCTCAAACGTGAAGTCGCTGTGATCGCCCGCAGCGCCCTTTGCACCCCAGTAGGTAAAAAGCGCAAAAGGCAGTCCGCATGAGCCGATGCCGCCGTGAAGCACGTCCGAGTTGCGCAGCGTGAAGTGGTGGGAGCTGTAGCGCTTCTGGGGCCAGCCGGCGCGCACAATGTTTGAGATGCTGGTGGACAGCTCGGAGTTTTCGACGAGAATGTTGTCCACATCGTGTCCCGGCTTCACCATCGCCGCTTCGTCATATCCGGGCCAGTTGCCCTGCATCGCCAGCACGTCATCGGAGGCGCGAAAGAAGGCGTTGCGGACGACGGCGTCGCCGCCGCCCAGCCAGTCCATGCCATCTTGGTTGGCGTTGCCCGGGTTGCCGCCGATCACGCGCAGGTCGTCATAGACAAAGCCGGTGGAGTCCTTCATCTGGATCGACCAGGTGCGGCTGCGGACCAGGCAAGTGACGCCATCGATCTCCACCTGATGCGCGTCCAGCGCGCCGATGCAGTGCCAGTCTGGACGCTGCATCCATCCTTGATCGTTGTTGGGATCCTGCGGGCCGTCGTAGAGCACCACGCCGCGGCCCAGCACCTTCACGTTGCTCACGTGCCACAGGTTGATGCTGCCTTCGATGACGGAGCCAGGTGCGAGATACCAGGTCTCGCCGCTTTTTGGATTGAGGCTGCCCGCGTGGACGCCCGGCGGAACCATGTGTACATCGGCGCCGACAGGCGCAGGGGGCACCGGTGGCGTAGCAAAGACAAAGATCATCCGCGCATGATTCAGAAAGTCGCCGGGGCGGCTGATGGAAAGCTTTGCCGGGTGATCCAGGCGAAAGCGGATGGTCGCTCCATTCCGCACCGGACGAATGCCGAGCCGCCAGGGCTGGATATCGACGCCGCCGTCCCAGAAACCCTTGTCGCGCGCGGTAATCGCAATCTCCACCGGTCCGGTCATGGTCAGGTTCAGAAAATCGTAGCTGGCTGCGGCGTGCGCCAGCGGCACGGGCTGGCCGTTCAGCGTTACCGTAAAGTCATCGGCGCGCAGCATCTCCGGCAACGGAATCGAACCCGCCACGGCACGCGTTCGAGCTTGCGCCATCGGGCTGCCAGCCAGCATCAGCGCCAGCGCTCCAGCCAGTGCAAACACAGTGATTCCACCGGCGCGTATCGGACTCACGCGCGGAGCTGTATATTTCCTCAGCAGCACAGCAATGAGTGTAGCCGACTGCGCCAGTGCAGCCGCAAGCCCTCATTCACAACCGGCAGATCAACAACTCGCGCTCGTAGATCATCTCCGGTGGCAGGTGGTCGTGCAGGTCCAGGAACAACTCCTCGTGTCCTATCACTTCGCGCTTCCACTGCGCGCGATCTACCTCTTGCAGCGCGTCGAAGCTGGCCCGGTCAAACTCCAGTCCGTCCCAGTGCATGTCTTCGTAGCGCGGCGTCCAGCCGATGGGCGACTCCAGGCTCAGCGCACGCCCACGCACGCGATCCACAATCCACTTCAGCACGCGCATGTTGTCGGAGAATCCAGGCCAGAGAAAATGTCCGTCGGCGTCCTTGCGGAACCAGTTCACATGGAATATCCGCGGCGTGGAGCGAAGATTGCGCTGCATCTTGATCCAGTGGCGGAAGTAGTCGCCCATGTGATAGCCGCAGAAGGGCAACATCGCCATCGGATCGCGTCGCACCTTACCCACAGCGCCGGCAGCCGCCGCGGTCGTCTCCGAACCCATTGTCGCGCCGATGTAGACGCCGCTGGACCAATTGAAAGCCTGGTAGACAAGCGGCAACGTTGTGGGGCGTCGTCCGCCAAAGATGATCGCCGAGATCGGAACGCCCTCGGGATTTTCCCACTCCGCATCAATGGACGGACACTGGCCGGCCGGCGAAGTAAAGCGCCCGTTGGGATGGGCAGCCGTGCGTCCGCTGGCCTTGCCCATCTCCGGAGTCCAGCGCTCGCCACGCCAGTCGGTGCATTCGGCGGGCGGCTGTTCGGTCATCCCTTCCCACCACACACCACCTTCGGGGGTGACGGCGACATTGGTGAAGATGGTGTTCCGTGCGAGCGTGGCCATGGCGTTGGGATTGGTGCGCGCACTCGTCCCCGGCGCGACGCCAAAGAAGCCTGCTTCGGGGTTGATGGCGCGCAGATGGCCATTGGCGTCCGGCTTGATCCACGCAATGTCGTCGCCCACGGTCCAAACCTTCCACCCGTCAAACCCCTTGGGCGGAATAAGCATGGACAGGTTCGTCTTCCCACAGGCCGAGGGAAACGCTGCGGCAATATAGGTCTTTTCGCCCGCGGGCGACTCCACGCCGAGGATCAGCATGTGTTCGGCCATCCAGCCCTCGTCGCGAGCGATGTTCGAGGCGATGCGCAGCGCAAAACATTTCTTGCCCAGCAGCGCATTGCCGCCATAGCCCGAGCCGTAGCTCCAAATCTCGCGCGTCTCCGGAAAGTGTGCGATGTACTTCGTCTCATTGCATGGCCATGGAACATCCTGCTGACCCGGCGACAGGGGCGCGCCGACCGAGTGCATGCACGGCACGACGCGCTTGATGTCCTTGTCGATCTCGGCGAAGACGGGCTGGCCGATCCGCGCCATGATGCGCATATTCACCACGACGTAGGGCGAATCCGTGAGCTGAACCCCGATCTGGGACATCGGCGAGCCGACCGGCCCCATCGAAAACGGCAGCACGTACATGGTGCGCCCCTGCATGGAGCCGCGAAAAAGCTGCTTCAGTTTGCGCCGCATCACAAACGGGTCTTCCCAGTTGTTCGTAGGCCCGGCTGTGTCCTTCGAAAGCGAACAGATGAATGTGCGATCCTCAACTCGCGCCACGTCGTTGGGAGCCGACCGCGCGGCAAAACAGCCGGGCCAGAGCTTCTGATTCAAGCGTGTAAACGTGCCTGTCGCCACCAGCTCCTCGCAGAGATGGTCATATTCCTTCTGTGAGCCGTCCACCCAGTGAATCCGCTCTGGCTGGCACATCTCGGCCATCTTCTCTACCCAGCGGATCAGGTGCTTGTTCGTTGTTGGCGGGGTCGTCTTTTTCACGATTGCCATTCCTTTCCTGGCTGAAGCCGCGTTTGGCGAAGCGCTGAGTATCGATGCGCTGCCGATGTTGTCGCCGTGCTTCCGCTGTGACTCCCTAGTGTAAGCGGCGATAGCGAGGCTCGGCTACCGGCAGTTTTCACCGGATATTCGCTGGATCAAGGACGCCGGAAGATATGGGTCTGGAATTTTTTGCAGATTGCGTGGCGGCTTTTTCGACTGTTTCTCGCGTTTGCCTGTAGAGAGCATTCGGGCAGCCAGCGGAGGATCGACTGCAGACCCGGAGCCGGGAGGCGTCATGAAATCGTGGATGGTCAGGTGTGCTTGCATCGGAATCGTCGCCAGTCTCTTCCTCAGTGGTTGCGTGAGTAAATCGGGTGGTTCAGGCTCGGGTGGGTCTGGCGGCTCGGGTGGGTCTGGCGGATCTGGTTCGGGTGGCGTCAGCTTGACGATCAGTCAGCCCAGTTCTCCGCCGACCATTCAGGCTGGGCAGACCGTGAACATCACGGCCTTTTTCTCGAATACAGGCGGCGCGTCGGAGTCCGTGACCTGGTCGCTGACCGGGCCGGGCACGCTGACCAACCAGACGGCCAGCACGGTGACTTATAACTCGCCCTCCACGGTGTCATCCACGACGACGGCTACTGTGACCGCGACACTGGTCGGCAACACGAGCACGACGGCTTCGCTGAAGATCACCATCACTCCGGTGCCGGCTGTTACGGTCAGCATCAGCAATCCGATCTCGACGATTGCAGCCGGAGCGGCGGCAGTGACGCTGAACGCAAGCGTGCAGAACGACTCCACCAACAGCGGCGTAAGCTGGACGCTGATGGCGGGTGGCAACGCCTGTTCGCCCACCTGCGGCGCGCTGAGCAATATAACGTCTGGCAGCGCGACCTACACGCCGCCGACGTCGGTACCCGCTTCGCCAGACAATACGCCGACGATCACCGCAACCTCGGTGGCAAACACATCCGCTTCGGCGACGGATTCGTTCACCGTCACCGGATCCTCGGGCGGTTCTTCCGTACAGGTGACGATCATCAATCCCATCTCCAATATCGGAGTCGGCGCCGCAGCCGTTTCATTGAACGCGAGTGTGCAGAACGACTCCACCAACAGCGGCGTAAGCTGGACGCTGACGGCGGGTGGCAGCGCCTGTTCGCCCACCTGCGGCGCGCTCAGCAACATGACGACGACGAGTGTGACCTACACGCCGCCGCCGTCGGTGCCCGCTTCGCCGGACAGTACGCCGACGATTACGGCTACCTCGGTAGCCAGCCCTTCGATATCCGCCTCGGATGTTTTCACCATCACATCCTCTGGAACGGCGAATAACAATGGGCTGCTCCAGGGGCAGTACGCGTTTCTGGTGGCGGGCTATGATACGGCTTTGGCCGCCAGCGTCGCCGTGGATGGCAAAGGCAACGTGACCGGGGGTGAAGAGGATTACATCGCGCTCACGCCGGCCCTCACCGTCGGCGACAACAACGCCACGATTACCGGCGGCTCTTATAGCGTTGGCACCGATAATCGCGGAAGCATCACCTGGAAGGATTCCAGCGGGAACAGCTTTACCTACGCCATCGCGCTCGGCACCGTCTCCGGAGGAATCGCAAACCAGGGCGAGATGGTCGAGTTCGACACCAACCGCACGGAGATGACCGGCGGGCTGGCGTTGCAGAACTCCTCCCAACTGACCACCTCGACGCTCACCGGCGGATATGCCTTCGGATTCCCCGGCTTCGACTCCAACCTGAGTCCCAGTGTCTCGATCGGAAGCTTCACCGTCGCTTCGGGTGCGGTCTCCAATGGCCTCTTCGATTCCAACGATGCAGGCAGTCTGAGCAGCAACACGGCCTTCACCGGCTCGATTTCCGCGGCGGACGCCAACGGACGCTTCACCCTCTCACTTTCAGTGGGCGGCAGCACTGCCAATCCCATCGAGTGTTACATTGTCTCTGTTTCCTCCATGGAGTGCGTCGGCTTCGAGGGCGGAAAGGGCATCACCTACGGAACGATCGAGCAGCAAAGCGGTGGCCCGTATACGATGTCGTCCCTGTCTGGAAATGTGATCTACGTGGACCAATCCGAAAGCGGCGCTCCCTCGCCCCATGCGCAACTGGGCATCGTGAACTTCGACGGCGCAGGCAACGCAACGGCATCGTTCGACGTCGCCGATGGCAGCGGGCCGGCAACCCAGCAGACGGGTTCGGCGACCTATGCAGTGGCCTCGTCGACCAATGGAAGAGTCGTCATCACGCCGTCCGGCTCCGGCAGCAGTGGGATCGTCGTTTACCTCTTCCGACCGAATGAGGGATTTTTGATCGACGAAGGCAGCAAGACGGGCATTGGACGCATTGTGCAACAGACAACCGGTACGTTCAGCAATGCATCCGCGCAGGGCAGTTACTACTCCGGTACACTGCCGATGGTTGCCGCACCGGCGACCAGCGGTTCCTCCGCTGCGGCACCGGCGCTGAACTACTCCTCCGGGGTCGCGGTTGCCGACGGTGCCGGGAATATCACCCTCACCATCGACACCAACTCCTCCGGCGTAGTGACCTCCGGCACACCGACGGCGGATACCTACTCGGTGAGTACCAATGGTCGAGCTACGCTGGGCACCAATTCAACCATTACGAGCCAGACGATCCTTTACTTTGTCGCGCCGTCCAAATTCTTTTTCCTCTCGGTTCCGCCCGGCACTTCAGAGAACCCGACGATTGGAGTTGGTAAGCAGTAGGGCGGCGAAAAACCGCAGCAGGGCAAAGTGGCAGGGTCGGCTTTCTCAACGTCGGCCCTGCCGCGGCGCAGATCGGCAATCCTCTTGACAAAATCCACCCCCGGCGTTCTAGTACAAGTAACTTCAATTGCACTGTCAGACGCAGGTGGCCATGTCCAGCACGAAGGACTGGAAGCAGGTCAAACGACTCTTCCTGGCGACGCTCGATGCAGAGGTCTCGCAGCGTCAGGATTTTCTTGCGCGGAATGCAACAACACCCAGTCTTCATCGGCAGGTGGCTGAGCTGCTGGATTCGCATGAGAAAGTAGGAGATTTCCTGCTTGCTCCGGCTGCCGTGAAGGCTGAGCCTGCACCGAATGAGCCACATATCTTTGCCGAAGACGACCTGCTTGCAGGGCGATTTCGCATTGTGCGCTTTCTGGCCAGCGGCGGCATGGGAGAAGTCTATGAGGCCTTTGACTGCGAGCTGCGCACGAAGGTCGCCATCAAGACGATCCGGGCCGAGATTGCGCGCTCGCCGAAGGTTCTGGAGCAGTTTCGACGCGAGGTGCAGCTTGCTCGACAGGTGACGCATCCGAATGTCTGCCGCATCTACGATTTTTTCCGTCACAGCCCGGCATCGGGTGCGGCCTCCACATCCGGTATGAACGGCGAAGATATTGTCTTCGTGAGCATGGAACTGCTTCACGGTGAGATGCTGACGGATCGACTGAGGAGAACAGGACGCATTCCGGAGCAAGAGGCGCTGCTGATTCTTCGCCAGCTTGCCAGCGCGCTGGCTGCGGCGCACGAGGCCGGGGTGCTGCATCGCGACCTCAAGCCGGGCAATATCATGCTGGAGCTGCTGCCGGATGGCGAACAGCGGACCGTCATCATGGACTTTGGACTGGCGTGGACGCCGAAGCGGGTAGAGGACTCATTTGCTCCAGGTAGCGAACGGATTCTCTTTGGCACTCCGGATTTTATGTCACCGGAACAGATTGAGGGCAAGCCGGTGACGCTGGCGTCGGATATTTATTCCTTCGGGCTGGTGGCGTATCAGATGCTGACGGGGGAGCGTCCATTTGCCTCGGAAAGCCCGTTATACGCGGCTCTGCGTCGATTGAAGGAGACGCCGCGTCCGCCGGGGAAGCTGGCAGAGGAGCTTTCGCCGCGCTGGAATGGGCTGATGGCCAGGTGTCTGCATCCGGATCCGACGCGCCGATTTGCCGACGTGAGCGATCTGCTGGAGGCGTTGGATGCAATCGGCGTGGAGGTTGGCGAACCGATCCGACGTTCGCGCTCGCTGCATCGCGGAGAGCAGACAAGGAAATGGCGGTGGAAGAGCGTTGCGGTAACGGCTCTGCTGCTGGTGAATGTTGCGGCGGTGCTGTTTCCGTTCTGGCAGTCCCGAGTTACAGGACTTCCGCTTTGGAGCGTTCATCTCTGGCGGCGGTTGCATCGGCTGCCGGTTTCGGCGCAGCCGATTACGGTGGTGCTGGCGGATTTTGTGAATACGACAGGCGATGCGGACTTTGACCACTCGCTGAATATCGCGCTGGAAGCCGCACTGCGGCAGTCTCCGTATCTGGTTCTGATGCCGCGCGCGCGCATCCAGCAGGCTCTGACCTATATGCGAGCCAACGCCGACGTGCGCATGACTGGCGCAATCTCACGACAGGTCTGCGCGCGGGAGGGCGGCGAGGTCGTGATCCAGGGCACGATCTTTCGCAGCGTTCCCGGCTATGGCATCGAACTGAAGGCGACAGATTGCGTCTCCGGGAAGACGACGGCAAGTCTGGGTGAGAAAGTTGATCATTCCGGACAGATTCTCTCCGCGCTGGATCAGCTTTCGGATCGACTGCGCGCGAGCCTCGGTGAGTCGAAGACAGGACGCCGACGGTTCAACGTGGCGGTGCAGGATGCGACGACATCCTCACTCGATGCGCTCTTTGCGTACTCCCGCGGGATTGAGTTGGAGCACGAGCAGGGCGAGATTGCCGCGGAGCCGTATTTCCGGCGTGCCCTGGCGATTGATCCGAATTTTGCGCTTGCCTATCTGGTGCTTGCCTCGCAGGAATGGAATCGCGGCGACATCGTGCAGGCGCACGCGGATGCAAAGCGGGCCTATCAGCTTTCGAGCCGGGTTACGCAGTGGGAACAGTTCTACATTCGCTCCTCCTATGACGGAATTATCACGGGAAACATCCCCGCCGAGATGCAGACCAACGAGCAGTGGATGCGCGCCTATCCGCGCGACGATCATGCTCCGCTGGAGTTGGCCGTGGACGAGTCTCTGATGGGCGATTATCCGCAGGCCGAGCGCGATCTGCATCTTGTCCTCCGCAACAATCCAGCGCTTGCGGAAGCATACGGCAACCTGGGCGTGGTGTATCTGAGCATGGAGCGTCCGGATGAGGCTGAGGCTGTGCTCAATCAGGCTGAAGCCGCGCATCTGCATGAGATCAATGTGGACTGGGATCGCTATTGGATTGCGTTCTATCGCCGTGATGACGCGCAGATGCAGCAGATTGTGAAGAGCGTTCTGGCGGCGACTCCGCCGGATGTGACGATGCTGGAGCAACTGGCGAGGACAGCCGCTTCGCAGGGCAGGCTGCGTGAGTCGCATCGGATCGCGGTGTTGGCCGCGCGTGAGGCGATGGGACCGGATCGAACGGAGTCCGCGGCACTGATTCTGGCGCGGGAGAGCCTGTGGGAAGCCGAGTTCGGCATGAAGGAGCGGGCGCAAAACTATCTTCGTCCGGTGCTGCAATCCCAGGCATCGAGGTCCAGCAAGGATGTGGAGATCGTGTTGGCGCTGATCTTCGCCACCGTGGGTCAACCAGTCCGCGCGGAGCAACTGGTGAGCGCGCTCAGGCAGCAGTATCCGCAGGACACGCTGCTGCATCAGTACTGGATTCCAGTGATCGAGGCTCGTATTCAGGTCATGGCTGGTCGTCCGGCACGCGCCGTCGCTGCGCTGGCGTCTTCGACCCGCTATGAACTGGGTATTTTCAATCCATTACCCTGCATGTATTCTGTCTACCTGCGCGGGCAGGCGCACCTGGCTATGGGCCAGAATGTGCAGGCCGTGCAGGACTTTCAGTATCTGCTTGGCCATCGCGGCATCGTGCTGAACTGTCCCACCGCCACGCTGTCGCAAGGACAACTGGCGCTGGCTGGAGACGCGGCGGTCGGCAGCACGGCATATGATGATCTGTCCGTTCTGCTCAGGGACGCCGATAAGAATCTGGTATGGATCAGGAAGCTAAAGCCGGGCATCAGGGACGGTGGAAACCGGGCGAGGGAATGAGCGATCAAGAGTTTGAAGCAATAGCTATCGAAACCTCGCAGATTCCTTCCGTAGTGACCGCGCTGCTGCAGCGGCTTGCGGACGGCGACAAGACGGTGATTACGCGACTGATGCCGCTGATCTATGATGAGCTGCATCGTCGCGCGGAAGGCTACATGCGCGGGGAACGCGCCTGGCACACGCTGCAACCGACGGCTCTGGTGCATGAGACGTATCTGCGACTGGTCGATCAACACAGCCCATCGTTCCGGAACCGCGCTCATTTTATGGCGGTCGCCGCGCGGCTGATGCGCCGCATCCTGGTGGACCATGCGCGCGCGCGACTGGCGACACGGCGCGGCGGAGGAGTTACGCCGGAGCCGCTGCATGAGGCAAGCACGCCGACGACGGATTCGCCCGAGCAACTGCTGGCGGTCAATGACGCTCTCCAGAGGCTGCGCGATATGGACCCGCGCCAGGAAGAGATTATCGAGATGCGATTCTTCGGTGGAATGACGGTGGAAGAGACGGCGCACGTGCTGGGCGTCTCTGCGCGTACGGTCGAGCGCGAGTGGACGGTGGCCCGCGCCTGGCTCTTTCGCGCGTTGACGACCGACGGCCTGGGCGGCTGAGCTGAGAGCTGCATCGCGCGCTGACGCCAGAGCTGCCGCTACAATGAAACAGGCAACAAGAAGCGCGCCGCGCGCCCGCGCCTCCAGCAGGGCCTGTAGCTCAACGGTTAGAGCAGGGGACTCATAATCCCTTGGTTGGGGGTTCGAATCCCTCCAGGCCCACCAGAATGCCGCAAGTCGCATGGATCCGAGCCATGGAATCCCTGCGCAAGTACGCCAGCCGCTTCGTTCCTTCCATCAACCACGCGCGTGTTTCATCCATCGGGAAAACCGGGAAACGCCTCGGAGGAGACCCGCGATTCAAGCGGGCTTCAGAAAATTGACCGAAGCCGCTTTGGCATAGTTGAAACACGCACGACAGGTGTGAATCGAAAGGCGCGTTTTGAGCAGCCACTGGCATGGCAGGCGAGTTTTGCGAAGTACGGACGGAAGAGCAAGTGTTAGCTTTTCTGGACCAGATGGACCAGTTCGTTCTATGGCGTGGGCGTGTAAATCGGAATGAACACGAAAGCATCCTTCGTCGCAGTCAGGCTCTGAATTTTGTACTTCGGGAGGATGCCCATCGATTCGGTCTTGCAGTTGGCATTCATGCTGCGCCATTCGATGCCGAGAATCGCATTTGCCCTGGGGATCAAGGATGTGTTCGTTTTGATTGCTATCCACTTCTTTTTGCTTCGGAATTAGCGACGAGGAGATATGGATATATCCGAAATGGATCGCCAATCTGCTGAAGACAATCTTCATGTAGCTCAATTTTTGTGTTCGTACGTTGTCGCTCTCATCTTCCAGCGATTCCCATGGAGATTCAGTGATCGCTGGGCAGAGTCAGCTCGACGGGCGAGAAGCTGAGGGTGTGGCTGGAGCGGTCCCAGGCGAGAAAGAGCGCGTGGCTTTTGCGTCCGTTGATGAGCGAGCCGACGATGACGGACGAACCCCAGGTTTTGGCGACGACGATACGATGGCTGGAGATGGTGCCGTATTCGTTCTGCATGCTGTCCTGGCCCCAGTCCTGACTGAAGCGCGGGAAAGGATAAGTGGTGTAGCGCGAGGCGTGCTGCTGCCAGGCCGGATCGTCGTTCCAGATGCCGTAGGCGGTGGTGAGGTCGTTGCGCTCGACGGCGGCGAGGAAGCGGTTGGTGATGCGCTGGGCGTGCCAGTAGCTGTACCAGTTCCATGGCGCTTCCATGGGATGACCCAGCGCGAGCCAGGTGGCGATGAAGAGCACAACCAGTCCGACGACAGAGCCGAGTGCGATGCGAGCGTGGCGACGCGCTCGGGCGGCGTCGTAGCGAGGAGCGTCAAGCAGGGTCATCGTCGGAACTCCGTCAGGTGCGGTTTAAGCCCATAGGTGGGTCGTCAGGAAAACAGCACCGCACTGTGGAAACAGACAACGCGGGCAGCGGATTTGTTCCCCGCAGACGAGTGTAGCGCGTCGGGTTGTGGACCGGGGTGAGTGAAGCGCTCAGGACTCGAAGGTGAAACTGGTGCGGGCGCGTTCGGCACTGCGCTCCAGAGCCAGTTCGATGAGGCGCGTGATGAGATCGGAGTAGGCGACGCCGGTGGCCTGCCAGAGTTTGGGATACATGCTGATGGAGGTGAAGCCCGGCAGCGTGTTGACCTCGTTGAGATAGATGCGGCGCTTGCCGTCCGGCTCCATGAGGAAATCGACGCGCGCCATTCCGGCCAGGTCGCAGGCGCGGAAGGCTTCGATGGCCATGGCGCGGATTGTGCGGGATTCTGCGGCGGTGAGTTTGGCCGGGATGATGGGCACCGAAGCATCCGAAAGATACTTGGCCTCGTAGTCGTAAAATTCTTTGCCGGGGATGATCTCACCGACGACGCTGGCCGAGGGCGCATCGTTGCCGAGCACAGCGACTTCCAGCTCACGCGCGCGTTTGCTGCCCCGGGCTGCGCCCTGCTCAATGACGAGTTTGCGATCGAAGCGCGCGGCGAGCGCGAGTGCGGGTGCCAGTCCGCTGCGGTCGTGGACTTTGCTGATGCCGACAGAGGAGCCGAGATTCGCCGGCTTGACGAAGAGCGGATAACGCAGGGCGGCTTCAATGGCGGCGATGGATTTGCGCGGATGCGCTTCCCACTCGGTGCGCAGCAGCGTGAGGTGCAGCACGATGGGCAGGCGGGCCTGGGCGAAGAGCCGCTTCATGACGTCTTTGTCCATGCCCGCCGCCGAGCCGAGAACGCCGGAGCCGACGTAGGGAATGTCGGCCAGTTCAAGCAGCCCCTGGATGGTGCCGTCCTCGCCGAAGG
>JAJZHE010000025.1 GCA_021804655.1 Acidobacteriota bacterium | reverse complement strand
GCGCGTTGGAATGGTTGTCGAAGAGCAGCCAGGGGCCTTGCGAGCCGAGGAAGTGGAATTGAAAGCCGCCGAAGGGCTGAACGCGATGGCCGAGGCGATGCAGTGCGGAGGGAAATCCGTCGAGGGTGGGGAAGTGAAGCGGCGTGGTGCTGGCGGTCAAAGTGTGAACGCTGAAGGTGACGGTGGGCGAGCTGGTGTAGACGCGGATGGAGTCGATTTCGTCAGGAGTGTGAAGGGAGATTTCGCAGTAACCGCCCAATGTATCGTGGCCGTGCGTGCGCTGGATGAGCTGGCTGCGCCGGGGGCTGGTCTGTTCGGGGCTATTCGGTCCGGGGTTAATCTGCCCGAGCATGATCTGTCCGGATGTGCTCGGCGCGGATGTGCTCGGCGTGGATATGCTCTGCGCGGAGTCGCCGACAGAAGCATGGCCCTGCAGAAGCGTGTCGCTGGCGAGGATGCGGAGCGAGTAAGTGCCGTCTGCCGTGAAGCTGGCCTGGGAACTGGTGCTGGAGCAGCTTTCCGCATGCAGAGTCGCGGGCACGAGCAGGCAGGCAAGAAGGACGGGAGCTGTGACAGGCAAGGCGAAGAGCAGAGAGTGACGGGAGACGCGCAAGAAAGACGGTCGGCATCGCATAGACGGCACGATAGCAGATTCCGGTGCGGAGTTGAAGCCGCATGCGCGCAGGGTTGACCGGCCAGCGTAACCTCAGGCGGCGTTGCCTGAACGCAGCCGGAGTGCTCCCAGGCAGAGAACATCGTCTGCACTGGCAGAATGGGCGGTGTGGCGATCAGACCTGATCAAGACCTGATCAAGACTTGATCAAGACCAGATCAAGGCACGAGCAAGACGCGAACAAGGCGAAGAACGCACGGGTACACAATCCCGGAATGAGCCGGTCAAGAGTGCACATACGGTTCGCATCCAGTTCGCATCCAGTGCGCATCCAGTGCGCATCCAGGGTTTGTGCGCGTGTCTGGAGTGGTGGCAAGATACAGGGGCAACAGTGACCCGGGGCGAGAGGAGCAATCTCTGATAAATCAATTAGTTGCATATAGTGAAAGGGTTTAGTTTGACGATTGTCTCAGTGTTGGAATAGTATTTTATGCGGTTTAGTAAACGATATAGTCATCGAATAATAAACCAATCAAGACCGGTTTGAGCGACGAAGAATAGTCGGCTGCAAGCGCTCTGAAATCCTTTCCAGAATTCAGACGGCGAGATGGTTACAGAGGCATCGCTGGAAAGAAAACGATTTCGGATGAACAGGCAGGGCTGGAAGCGCAGATCGGGGAAAATGGGCGCGGCAAGGTGCGAACAACGGTTCGTCGTGACGCGCGATTGAGACTCAAGCAGAAATGAAGGAGTGGCTAGATGACGAGCAGAACCGAAAGGCAAGCGGGCAAGAACCCACTGCAAAACGGCTTCCGGCGTATCGCGCACTGGAGTTGGCTGATGATGATTGGCCTGCTGCTGGTGGGTGGATCGGCGTGGGGACAGATTACAACCGGAAACATCTCCGGAACGGTGCGGGATACGACTGGAGCGGTGGTGCCGAAGGCGGCGGTTACGTTGCAAAATGAGGCGACCAACGATCAGCGCGCACTGGTGAGCAACGATGCGGGGTACTTTACCTTTGCGGGTGTGCCGGGCGGCACCTATACGGTGACCGTGACGGCGAAGGGGTTTGAATCCTGGAAGCAGACGGGGTTCGTGATGAACTCCGGCGACACACGTACGGTGAACGGGATTCAGCTTGCGGTGGGTGCGGCGACGGAGTCGGTGACGGTTTCAGCCGATGCGGCGCAGATCATTCCGGTGGATACCGGAGTGCGATCCGAGGTGCTGACCAGCAAAGACATCGAGAAGCTGTCGCTGGAAGGGCGCAACATCTCCGAACTGCTGAAGGTGCTGCCGGGCGTGACGACGGTTCCGAACGGGACGTCGGGAGGAAGCTCGGTGGATTTTTCAGCGGAGGCTCCCACGGGCAGCACGGTGGGTGTGGGTTACTCGCCGAGCGGTTCGCCGTATCGCGGCGGCACGTCGTTTTTGATGGACGGCGCGAACATCATCGATCCGGGTTGCAACTGCTATTCGATTGCGGTGCCGAATCCGGATATGACGGCTGAGGTGAAGGTGCAGCAGTCGTTTGGAGCGGATGCGCCGAACGGTCCGGTGGTGATCAACGCGACCAGCAAGAGCGGCACGAGCGATTTTCACGGAGAAGCGTATTTCTATGCGCGCAACCAGGTGTTGAACTCGAATACGTGGCTGAACAACAACTCCGGAATTGCGCGGCAGCCGGGCGAGTACTACTATCCGGGCGGCAATATCGGCGGACCAGTGTTGATTCCGCATACGGACTTCAACAAGAGCCGGAAGCTGCTGTTCTGGGGCGGCTATGAGTACTACAAACAGACGCTGCCGGCCGGCCAGCCGCTGGAATCGTATATTCCAAGCGCGGGCATGATGGCGGGTAACTTTACGTCGTCGGGCGAAGGCAACTCGGCGCTGTGTCCGAACGGGTTTACGTCGAACGCGACCAACTGGTGCAACAATCTGCAGGGCGCGAAGGCTGCGGATGGAACGCCGATCACGGGCGGCATCATTCCGTCGCAGTATCTGGACGCGGGCGGCGCGGCGATCATGAAGATGTTCCCGAAGGCGAATGCGAATCCGCTTTCGACGCCGGGCGGATACAACTATCTGCAGAACATCACGAACCAGCAGAACGGCTATCTGTGGCGCGGTCGTGTGGACTACAACATCAACGACAATAACAAGATTTTCGGCACCTTCCAGCAGGGCAAGACAACCTATGTGACGGTGGGCCATGTGTATTACAACCCGGCCTATGACGTGGCGTATCCGGGCGGCGATCTGTTGCAGCCGGAGACCTCGCGTGTGGCGACGTTCAACATGGTGAATGTGCTCAGCCCGACGATGACGAACGAGTTTGTCTTTGGATGGGGATGGGCGAATGGCTCGACTGCGCCGACGGACCTGTCGGCGATTTACAAGACGACCCTCGGCTTCCCGTACGCCACGGTCTACAACACCGCATCGCAGGTGATTCCCTCGTTGAACTCGGCAGGAGCGCAGACCTTCCCGGATATCTCGCAGCCGGCTTTTTATACGCCAAGCGGCAACTATCCGTCGAAGAAGGCGATTCCCTCGTTTGCGGACAACTTCACCAAGGTGTGGCGTTCGCACACGATCAAGATTGGCGGATTCACGGAGTTGGTGGGAAATTTGCAGGGATCGTACGCGTTCCCGAACGGCCAGTTGAACTTTCCCAGCCAGCCACTGCCGAATGGCGTGACGGGCAGCAAGGTCGCGTCGAGCACACTGATTGGATCGTCGAATCCGACGGCCAACCTGGTGATGGGCATCGCAAGCTCGTTCTCGCAGAGCAACTCACTGCCGGTGCAGGATATGGCGTACCGGACGAACGCGTTCTATGTGATGGATAGCTGGCAGGTGAATCAGCGTCTGCTGGTGAATGCAGGTATTCGCTTCGATCATGTGGGCCGCTGGTATGACCGTCAGGGGACGGGCCTTGCCGTCTGGCTGCCGCAGCTTTACGCATCGGACGTGGCGGAGAACGAAGCCGCCAAGGCGATGGTCGTCGAGTATCCGGGCGTGCGCTGGAAGGGAATCGATCCTGGAATTCCAAACGCCGGTTCGCCGGACCACATTGCCTTCACCAGTCCGCGCGTGGGCTTCTCCTATGACCTGTTTGGTCAGGGCAAGAGCGTGATTCGCGGTGGCTGGGGCAAGTATGTGTGGAACGACCAGTTCAACGACTATGCGGGCGCGCTGAGCACTTCGCAGAATATGCAGGTCTACAACTCACCGGGCGGGCAGGCGATTACGCTGAGCCAGCTTGCATTGCAGAAGGGCGCATCGTATCCGGCGCCGTCGGGCAGCATTACGGCAGTGGACTACAACGACTACAAGATGCCAACGACGTATGCGTACAACGTGACGTATGACCAGCAGTTGCCGTGGAACACGCTGCTGGAAGTGGCGTACGTGGGCAACAGCTCCAGCAACCTGTTGATGGGTGGGCAGAGCGACGGGTCCGGCATTGGCGGATCGGAGTGGGTGAACCAGAACAAGATTCCGCTTGCGGGATTGTTCCAGGCTGATCCTGTGACGGGCGCCGCGGCACCGTCGGATCCGGATAACACCTCGACCTATACATTGCAGGACTACTATCCGTATGGCGGTTGCCAGGCAAACGGCGCGTGCTATGGCTATGGCACAAACTCGCTGACGGTGCATGAACACGTTGGCTACTCCAACTACAACGGGTTGCAGGTTTCGTGGCTGAAGCAGGCTGGTCGCGCTTCGTTCGACTTCAACTACACGTGGTCGAAGTCGCTGGGCATCATCGGCAGCACGCTGGATGCGTTTACGGTGCATGGCAACTACGGCGTGCTGGCGATCGATCGTCCGCAAGCCTTCAATGCCTCGTATGCGTACAGCTTCCAGCAGATATATCACGGCGATAAATTCTGGCTGGGTGGCGTGGTGAACGGATGGACGATCTCGGGGATCACAACCTTCCAGGCGGGCGGCAACTTGCAGTCGAACTCCAGCCAGAACCTTGGCCTGAGCATTGAGAAGCAGGACGCAAGCGGAAACAGCATTGAAGCGCTGACTTCGCGGACGTACTTCGGTACGGATGCGGATTCGATTCTGCCGGTGACGAGCTGCGATCCGAAGGGCGGGGCGGCGGCGCACCAGTTGCTGACGCTTTCCTGCTTCAGCGCGCCGACGGTGGGCACGCAGGGCGTACGGCAGGTTTCGCCGTACCTGAGCGGGCCGATCTACACCGACTCCGACCTGACGGTGTACAAGGCTTTTCACATTGTCGGGGATCAGAATGTGGAGTTCCGCGCTTCGGCGTTTGACTTCATGAACCACTCGCTGTGGGGCTTCAGCGGCAACAACTATCTGACGCTGAAGTATGGCACACAGGATGGGGGTCACACGTTCTATACCAACAGCAACCTGTTGGGCGTAAACCAGAGCACGTGGGGCATTGAAAACCAGAAGGCACCGTATTCAGGCGCAGGCTACGCGAGAATCATTGAGCTGTCGCTGAAGTACAACTTCTAAATTCTTGGAAAGCTGTACTGGATCGAGGGACGGTTGTGACCGCCGCCCCTCGATTTTTTTGTTTTGTCATGCTGTTTTTCTGGAGCGGAATTGCAGGAATTTTCTTTGATGCGTTGGGTGCAATCGAGCAAAGGACAGGCGCGACAGTTCAGGCGCTGAGCAGGATGGAGAGTGTCTCGATCGGGGCCGCATTGTAAGTTTCGGCGAGGCTTTCCGCACTGGAGAAGCTGCGCCCAATGACGTGGCGCGCGGGGAATTCAAAGCGCATCTCGGGTTCGGCGAAAGTCCACGGAGTGAGCCGGAAGTGGCGGGGAGCCAGCGGCAGAACCTGAACGGGCGTTGTGCCGCCATCGCGCAGGGCAAGCGGATGGAGCAGATGGAATGGCTGGTCGAAAGCGATGCAGGCCAATTGCGATAGATGGTCGCAGGCCTGAAGCAGGCGAAAATTTTCCTCAATCACTGCATCCTGCTTTTCGCGTGCGGTCAGGTAAGCGTCCTCGTCAATGATGGAGCGCAACTGCTGCTGAAATTCGTCCTCTTCACGCAGGAAACGGTTCAACAGCGAAAGCTGATGCGAGGTCAGAGATGTGTGGTCCAGATGCCGTGTGAGCAGCTTTCCCGTGTGCATGGCGATGAGCAAGGCGGAGTAAGCGTCTTCGCCGACTACGTGACGAACGGTGCGCGCGCGCAGGGCAAGATATGCGGCCAGATCCATATCCGGGAATGCAAAGCGATCATCCTGAAATGCGAGAGAATTGCCAACCTGCTCGACAGAAAAAGCAGCGGGTCGCCCATCCCGCGTGATGGATGGAGACGCGTCGTGTTCACGCCAGCCATCGTCGTGACTGGCGATGGCGCGCAGTACGCGCGTGCGCGGCTCAGGATTGCGAAACTGCTGGTTGCCCCACTCGCGCGCGAAGGCAGCGGCAAGGCGAGCGTGATCAGGATGCGTGACGAGCCACCAGCCGTGCTGGGTTTCGATGCGAAACATGGGCGTTCTGCCTCCAAAATGAGCATACTGCGCTGTGGTGTTTTCTGCACCGCGAGATGTGTGCTGCTGTGAGTGAAAAATCCATTCCAGTAAGAGTCCCAAAATGAAGAATAGGTTTGACGGAGATCGTGAGTCGCATTCGTCAGCATCCCCATCCACATGATCCGGTCCGGAATCTGCATTGCAACGGAGCGTTTGCGCAGTTTATTTACGCTGCTTTTTATGCTACGTTGTAGGCGATTGAGGTTGGACTTCGAGACGCGTGTCCTGCGAAGTGCAACGCGCTTGAGCTGGATGAGAAAGAATAGGAGCAGAGAGCGTTACGCCGCGCAGGATGATTCGATGGCTCCAGCGATTGCTCTGGACGATGGCTGGAGATGAGCAAGGCCCTGCGGACGCGGTGTGTTCTTTTTGGGGAAGGAAACGCGCAGTGATTCAGTGCGCCAACGCAGTCGAGCAACGCGGCAATCGAGCCGTCTGGAGATGGATTTTCATGCGACGAGTGAGCACGATGACCGGATGGAGGGTGCTTTCCGCGCTTGCAGGTCTTTCCTTGTTTGCAGGTCTGTCCGGGATCGCAGCCGCCGCTGAGACGGCTGGATCGATTCCAGACATGATGGTTCCTTCGGCCACTCCCGCGCACCAGATCTTCTCGCTGACCCTTTTTGTTCTGCTGATTACCGGAAGCATCTTCGTCGTGGTTGCGGGATTGCTGACGGTGGCCATCTTCCGCTTTCGCAGCCGCAACTCCGGCACGATCGTCGAGCCGCCGCAGATTTATGGCAGCACGCAGGTGGAACTGGCGTGGACGGTGGTGCCGATCCTGATTGTCGCCGTTTTGTTCCTGACGACAGCGCGGATTATCTTTGCGATTCAGGATGCGCCGAAGCCGAAGAACGCATTGGATGTGACGGTGGTGGGGCATCAGTTCTGGTGGGAGTTTCGCTACCCTTCGCTGGGGATTGTGACTGCGAATGAGCTTCACGTGCCGGTGAGTCCGATGGATCGCCCACAGCCGACGTTTCTGAAGCTGCTTTCGGCGGACGTGATTCACAGCTTCTGGGTGCCGCAGCTTGCCGGGAAGACGGACTTGATTCCGAACCATGCGAATACGATGTGGATCGATCCGCACACGCCGGGGCTGTATCTGGGCCAGTGCGCGCAGTTCTGCGGATCGCAGCACGCGATGATGCTGCTGCGCGTGTATGTGGATACGCCGAGCGAGTATGCGGCGTGGGTGAAGAATCAGCAGAAGATCGGGGTGCAGGACCCCGCGGTTGCGGCTGGGCGAAGAGTTTTTGAGACGGAAGCGTGCATGAACTGTCATCGCGTGGCGGGGACCGCGGCGACGGGCGCCTTTGGTCCGGACCTGACGCATTTGATGAGCCGGAGTACGATTGCCTCGGGCGCGACGACGAACACGCCGGAACATCTGCGCGAATGGATCAAGGATCCGAGCCACTACAAGGACGGGGCGCTGATGCCGTCGATGCAACTGAACGATGAGCAATTGAATCAGGTGACAGCGTATCTGGAGACGTTGAAGTAAATAACAGGATGGAACTGGATGGAGCTATGAGCGATCTTCCGATGCCGAGCAGTCAAACGCTGGAACCCGAGCCGGCGCAGCATGGTTCGACTGCGTTGCTGGAGTGGCTACAGGGCTGGCTGGTGACGGTGGACCACAAGCGCCTGGGGATTCTGTACATTCTGTACTCGATTTTTTTCCTGCTGGTGGCGGGAGCTGAGGCGATGTTGATCCGCATTCAGCTTGCGGTTCCGAACAATCACTTTCTGACGGCGCAGGTGTATAACCGCTACTTCACCATGCACGGCACGACGATGGTGTTTCTGGTGGGCATGCCGATTCTCTTTGGATTTGGCAACTACATTGTGCCGCTACAGATTGGCGCGCGGGATATGGCGTTTCCGCGTTTGAATGCGCTGAGCTTCTGGCTGACGGCCTTTGGCGGACTGCTGCTGTACTACAGCTTTCTGGGCGGCAGCGGACTCTATGGAGTGGGCAACGCGCCGGATGTGGGCTGGTTTGCGTATGCACCGCTGACGGCGCGCACGTTTTCGCCGGGCAATGCGACGGATTACTGGGCGCTGGCACTGATCGTGAGTGGGTTTGGCACGCTGGGCGCAGCGGTGAATATCATCGCGACTACATTTTCCATGCGCTGCCGTGGCATGACGCTGATGCGCATGCCGCTGTTCACCTGGCTCTATCTGGTGGTGAGCGGCCTGACGCTGGTGACCATCACGCCGCTGACCGCGGCGCAGTTCATGCTGCTGATCGATCGCTACCTGGGCGGACATTTTTTTGACACGCAGGCGGGCGGCTCGGCTTTGGTGTGGGTGCATTTCTTCTGGATTTTTGGCCATCCGGAGGTGTATGTGCTGGTGTTGCCGGCCTTCGCCATCGCCAACGAGATCATCCCGGTTTTTTCCCGCAAGGCGATCTTTGGATATCCGGCGATGGTGGCTGCCTCGGTGGGCATCATGTTTGTGAGCCTGGGGGTGTGGGCGCACCACATGTTCACGGTGGGCATGACGTCGGTGACCAATGCGTTCTTTGTGCTATCGACGATGCTGGTCGGCATTCCGACGGGCATCAAGATTTTCAACTGGATTGCCACGATCTGGGGCGGTCGCGTGCGCTTCCAGGTGCCGATGCTCTTCTGCCTGGCCTTTCTCTATCAGTTCCTGATCGCGGGCCTGACGGGCATCATGCTTTCGGTGGCTCCGCTGGATTGGCAGTTGCATAACTCCTACTTTGTGATTGCGCACTTTCATTACGTGCTGGTGGGTGCGATCGTCTTCTGCATCTTTGCCGGGCTGTACTACTGGTATCCCAAGGCGACCGGGCGCATGATGAGCGAGCGGCTGGGAAAGTGGCATTTCTGGCTCTTCGTGATCGGCTTTCACATCACCTTTGACACGATGCACTTTCTGGGCATCCTGGGCATGCCGCGTTCGATTTATACCTATCAGCCGGACCGCGGCTGGAACACGCTGAACATGGTGATTTCGCTTGGTGGATTCATTCAGGCAATTGCCGTGCTGATCTTTGCCTACAACTTCATCGTTTCGTACTTCCGGGGCGATGAAGCGGGCGACGATCCGTGGGATGCCTGGACGCTGGAGTGGACGACGTCCTCTCCGCCGCCGGTTTATAACTTTGCCGAGGAGCCGGAGGTGCGCAGCCGCCGCCCGCTATGGGACCTGAAACACCCTCACGATACGGATTGGGAGTACGAAGGATGAGCACAGCAACCCGAGTGATGCATTCCGCCCCGGAGCAAGTGTGGAAGCTGCCTTCACGAGGGCGTGTGGGGATGCTTTCGCTCATCATCGGCGAGGCGGCGCTGTTCACGATCTTCGTTGTCGCCTACATCTTTTACATTGGCAAAAGCTTGACCGGACCGACGCCGGCGCAGGTGTTGGAGGTGCCGATTCTGGGCACGATCTGCCTGCTCTCCAGCAGCTTCACGATCTGGCGATCGGAACATGCGATCGAGCATGGAAAGATGCGCGCTTTTTCCGGTTGGCTGGCGGCGACGATCCTGCTGGGTGTGGTTTTCATGGTGGGAACGGCGATCGAGTGGCAGAAGCTGATCTTTCGCGATGGATTGACGATTCGCACCAATCTGTTTGGAACGACGTTCTATTCGCTGGTGGGGTTGCATGCGACGCATGTGGTTCTGGGCTTGTCGATGCTGAGCATCGTGCTGGTGCTGTCGCTGCTGGGGCGTTTCTCGGCATCGCAGAGCGAGCGCTTTGCGGTGATTGCGCTCTATTGGCACTTTGTGGATGTGGTCTGGGTGGTGGTCTTCACGGTGGTCTATGTGATTGGGCGGTGATGGGATGAGCAGCGAAGAGAAAAATCCGCATGCTTCCGGCGTAAAGGACGTTGTTGCACTGCCTGCCAGCACAATCTGGCCGCTGGTTCTGGCCTTTGGCGCGACACTGTGCTTCGGCAGCCTGGTGATGAATCCGGGTGTGGGCATTGCTGGAGCCGTCATGGTGCTGTGCGCGCTGGTGGGATGGGTGCGCGAAATCTTCCCGCATGAGCGGCACGAAGAGGTTCCGGTGGTTGCGCATGCAACGATTGCAACAACAGTTCGCACCGAGGTTCGACGCATAGAGTTGAGCGAGATTCAACGAGCGTATCTGCCGGTGGAGAGCTATCCGATCACCTCCGGGATCAAGGGCGGCATCGCCGGCGGCATTGCGATGATCGTGCCTGCGCTGATTTACGGGTTGATTGCGCAGCACAGCATCTGGTATGCGGTGAATCTGCTGGGCGGTGCCGGCGCGGCGTACTGGACGAATCCGACGACGGAATATATTGCAGCCTTTCACTGGAGCGGACTGCTGGTGGCGGCTGTGATTCACACCGTGGTTTGCCTGCTGGTGGGGCTGCTTTACGGAGCGATTCTGCCGATGTGGCCGCGGCATCCGATCCTGCTGGGCGGCATTCTTGCTCCTGTTCTGTGGACGGGGATGCTGCACTCGGTCTTGTGGTTCATCAATCCTGCATTTGCGGACAGGATCGCCTGGGGATGGTTTGCCGCGTCGCAGTTATTCTTTGGAATTGTTGCGGGCATGGTGGTGGCGCGCACAGGACGCATCCAGACGCGTCAGCCGTTGCCGTTTGCACTGCGCCTGGGTATCGAAGCAAGTGAACTGATGTCCTCGAAGAAGGAGGACAAGAACTGATGCGCGCTCCCATTGCTGCCGCACTGCTTGCTGCCTGCTGTCTGATGAGCGGCTGCGCCAGGCACCTGCCGGCCATGAATGACGAGCAACCGGTGCCGCGTCCGCAGCAGATTGTCTCCTTCGATCCACTGTATGGGCAGAATTGCTCGGCGTGTCACGGCTCCAACGGCCAGAATGGTCCAGCGCTGGACCTGAACAATCCGGTCTTTCAGCAATTGATGGACGATGCAACGCTGCACCGTGCAATTCGTGACGGCGTTCCGGGGACGCAGATGCCGGCCTTTGGCGAATCCGCGGGAGGGATGTTGACCGAGCCGCAGGTGGACGCGCTGGTGGCGGGGATGCGCAAACGCTGGGCAACTGAGGGCACGACGCGTCCGGCCCAGATTCCCTCTGTGACGACTACGCTGACAGGCAACGCGGCGCATGGCCAGCAGCTTTTTGCCACCGATTGCCGCTCCTGCCACAGCGGAAAACAGCAACAGGTGACGGACCCAACCTATCTGGCGCTGGTCAGCGATCAGGCGCTGCGCATTCTTTTGATTGCCGGTCGCCCCGATCTGGGTCATCCGGGTTCGCAGACAGGATGGCAGACGGTGGCGAATGGGCACGCCGCCAGCGATCAGGATGTGACGGATCTGGTTGCGTATCTGGCTTCGCTGCGCAGCGCGACGCCAGGCCAGCCGTATCCGGGCACCGCAGATGGGGTGGCGCAAGCTGTTTCCAATGACCCGGCAAGGACGCGTCTAAGCGCGCAACCAACCACACAATCCAGGACGGAGAAGTGAGACGTGAGCGAACAAGGCCATGAGCATCCGAATGAAACGCATCCCGCAGCGAGCAGCGAGCAGGATCGGCTGACGGTGTCGCGCCGCTGGCTGCTGCTGAAGATTGGCATTGCCATGAATGCTGTGGTGGGTGTGGCGATCACGATTCCAGTGCTGAAATATCTCTTCTCGGCGATCAAGCCGGATGCCGAGTACAAATCATGGGTTTCGCTGGGTCCGATTGCAAGCTTTCCTGTGGGCGAGACGCGCCTGGCGAAGTTTACGAATCCGGTGCGCCATAGCTGGGATGGCGAAACCGATGGGGTTGCCTGCTGGGTGCGGCGCGTTGCGGAGCAGGAGTTTCAGGTTTTTGCCATTAACTGCGCCCACCTGGGCTGCCCGGTGCGCTGGTTTCCACAGTCGCAGCTTTTCATGTGTCCTTGCCACGGTGGCGCTTACTATGCGGACGGCTCCCGCGCTTCGGGTCCGCCGGAACGCGGTCTCTTCGCCTATGACGCGCGCATCGTAGGCGGCGCATTGCAGATCAAAGCAGGACAGATGCCGACGCTCTCCAACACGGCAAAGCTGGAGCGACCGAAGTTCGTTCAAATTGACGGCGCGCACACGGATGAAGCCAAGGGAGACTCCCCATGTCGAGGATGAAGCAGATCTATTCCTGGCTGGACGCTCGCCTGCAACTGGGCAAGCCGCTGATGGAGATGGGAGAGCATCCCATCCCCAACCGGACGGCGAGCTGGTGGTATGTCTTTGGCAGCGCGGCGTTCACGCTGCTGATGCTTCAGATTGTGACCGGCATCCTGCTGGCGCTGGTGTATGTGCCCTCGGCGGGCGAGGCGTGGAACAGCCTGAACTTCCTCAATCATCAGCTCACGCTGGGATGGTTTCTGCGCGCGATGCATGGGTGGGGATCGAACTTCATGGTGGCCGTGGTGCTCATCCACATGGCGCAGGTCTTTCTCTTTGGCGCGTACAAGTATCCACGCGAACTGACCTGGACGCTGGGCGTTTTCCTGCTGTTGATGACGCTGGGCATGGCCTTTACCGGGCAGGTGATGCGCTTTGACCAGGACGCCTACTGGGGACTGGGGATCGGAGCGTCGATTCTGAGCCGAGTGCCATGGGTGGGCGGATCGCTGGTCCACATGATGCTGGGCGGTCCCATCATTGCCGGCGCGACGCTTTCGCGTTTTTTCACGCTGCATGTCTTCGTCATTCCTGGCATGATGCTTGCGTTCACCTTTCTGCATGTGTGGATGGTGTTGAAGCTGGGCATCAACGAGTGGCCGATGCCGGGGCGCGTGGTGCGTCGCTCCACGTATATGGCGGAGTATCACGAACTGACCGCGAAAGACGGTCGGCCTTTTGTTCCCGGCGGCGTGTGGAAGGATGCCGTTTTTTCAGCCGCGATCCTTGCCGCAGTGGCCGTCTGTGCTGTGGTCTTTGGACCATTTGGCCCTGGTGGACAGCCGGATCCGACGATCATCCAGACTGCGCCGAAGCCGGATTTCTTTTTTCTCTGGCTTTACTCTGTGCTTTCTTATCTGCCGCCCAGCATGGAGACGCCGTTTCTGCTGATTGCGCCGGTACTGGGGATTGCCGCACTGCTGGGGCTTCCGTTCTATGCCTCGGAAGGCGAAAAAAGCTGGCATCGCAGGCCGATAGCGATTCTGGCGCTGACGACGATCGCCGTCTCCTGGGGTGTGCTGACGCATCTGGGCACGTATACGCCGTGGAGTCCGCATATGGATGCCTGGAGCGGCGGACCCGCGATTCCGGCGCGCTATCTGCAGACGGCCAGCCCGCTGGAGCGCGAAGGCGCGGTGGTCTTCCAGGCCAAGCAGTGCAGGAACTGCCACTCGATCGGCGGCTACGGCGGCGAGCGTGGACCGGCACTGGATGATATTGCCACTCGCATGACCGAGGACCAGTTGATTCGGCAGGTCTTGCAGGGCGGCGGCAATATGCCGGCCTATGGCAAGAATCTGTCTCCGGCTGAGGTGACCGCGTTGGTGCGTTTTCTGCAGACGCTGCATCCGGCCAATGAGCCTTCTGCCGCGGATGCTGCGCAGGCGGCGACCCAGGCTGGACACTGAAGAGTAAGACACTGAAGGGCAGGACACCGAGGGATGGAACCGGTTACTGTGGCCGATCTCTTCACACGCTGGGATGTGCCGCCCATCGTGGCAACGGAACTGGCGCTCGCGCTGCTGATCTATCTGGCTGGTTGGATGCGACTGCGGCGCACGCGACCGCAAGCGATTCCCGTCTGGCGTCTGGTGTGCTTCGTGGCGGGTATCCTGGCGCTTTTTGTCGCGGTCTCGTCACCGCTGGACACCTTCAGCGAGTCGCTGCTGTTTATGCACATGGGCCAGCATTTTGTGCTGATGTCGGTTGCGCCGCCGCTGATTGTGATGGGGTCTCCGGTGGTGCCGATGCTGCGCGGCGTGCCGCGTTGGTTCATTCGGCATTTCCTTGCGTTTTTCTTTCGACGACCGATCTTTCATCGTCTGGCGCGCCTGCTGGTGGATCTGCGTTTTGCCTGGTTGGCGATGAATCTGGCTTACATCTGCTGGCATATTCCGGCTGCGTATGAATTCGCACTGCGTTCGGAGAACTGGCACAACTTCGAGCATTTCTGTTTTTTTTCGACGAGCGTCCTCTTCTGGTGGCCGATTTTGCAGCCGTGGCCTTCGCGTCCTACGGCTTCACGGTGGACGCTGATTCCGTATCTTCTGTTGGCTGATCTGGTGAACACGGGCCTTGCGGCGTTTCTGTGTTTTTCAGGACGGCTGCTTTATCCCAGCTATGGTGAGATTGTTCCGCGACCCTTTGAGCTGAGCGCCTTGTCGGATCAGATTGCCGCCGGAGCTTTCATGTGGGTCTTTGGATCGATTGTCTTCCTGATTCCGGCGCTCTGGCTGATCATGCAGCTTTTACAGGGGACGCGCATGGCCAGCGTATCGGAGATTCATGCCGCCCGAGCCGGAGCAAGGCGAAGCTGACAGGCGTCGCGCCGGTTTGCGATGCAGGCACCTGTCAGCTTCAGGCGGTGTTCAGTGCAGCGGGCGGTCAAAGCGATAGACCAGCTCCGCGTATCCGAATTGCAGATTGCGATCCGTTGGGTAGATCGCGCCAATCACGCTTTTTCCCCAGGCGTGGGCGTAGTAGAAGTTGAGCGCCAGCGAGCGTGTCGTCTGCCAATCCGATGAGATATCCCACAGCGAAGTGAAGGAGCTGTGTCCGTTTGCTGGCCGACCGACGTAGCCGAAGACCTTGTTGTCAAACGCGCCGCCGCCCTGATACCAGAGGTCATTGCCAGAGGCAAGCTGCAACCAGCGCAGGTCGCTGCGCAACTCCAGCTTCTTCGCAGGCCGGTCGATCGCCTCGACAAAGGAGTCCTGGTTATTCATCAGGTTGTAGAACGGCGTTCGTGCATAGACGCGCGGAGTGGGCAGAAGCTGGAAAAATGTCGTGTGTTTGCTGTCGGTGGGATTGTTGTCGCCGCTTCCACGATAGTAGCCCGCGCGCAGCCACGGCGTGGATGCAACGTGCGTCATCTGGTATCCGCCTTCGACAGCTACTGCGTTGCCGGAGTGAGATAGCTCGCCCCAGGAGCCGTTTTGCAGGGCGCCCCAGAAGAGAAAGTCCATGTTGCCGTGGCCGAGCGGCGCGCTGGCCACAAGATCGCCGCCGTAGGTGCCGATACGGATGTTTTTGTGGTCCGCTGCGCGCACGGGCAGCGGGCGATTGTCGGTCTTGGTGATGCCGGTGCGCCCGTCATGATAGCCAATTGCAAATGCGCGCCATAGAATGTGCCCGCCCGCATCGATGCGCGAGAAGGAAAGATATTGCAGATCGACGTTCAGTTCCGGGTTGCCGTTCATGTTGAAGACGCCTTGATCTGCGCGTCCGGCGAAGGCGGTTATATCCGAGCCATGAACGCCCAGATGCGCGTCGATGCCATCGAAGCTGCGCTGCGCGTTGGAAAAGCCGAAGTTGCCGACCAGTCTTTGCTGGATGCGATTGGTTTGCAGCCATTGCAGCTCGGCGTTGTGCGGAGCCAGTTCGACGCCCTCGAAAAACTCGAAGCGACCCAGCCGCAGGGAGGTGTCAGGCCGTGAGAAATGGTAGCGTAGGAAACCCTGCTTGAAGAAAGCCGCAGCGGGGTAATTATTATTGCCGCCGGCGGCGTAATAGGTGCCACCGAGGCCAAGCTGGCCCTGTGCTGGATTGGCTGCAACGGCATCGGTGGGCAGACCGAGGAGAGCAGGCTGCGCCAGTTCAGCCATCCAGTCCCAATGACGCGTGCGCTGGGCCAGGCTGAGGCGCAGCAACGATTCAGTGTAAGGATAAGTTTCCGAGTAGCCGGGCGCGGCAAACCACTGCCAGGTGTCCAGGCGTGTCCGGTCATATAGAGAGAATGTAACCGGCGAGCTTTCAGATTTTTTCGATTGGGCCACGGCAGGCGTGGCCAGGGAGGTGGTTAGCATCAAAAATGCGATTGCGCAGTGCACCGGACGAAATCGTTGTATCAAGGAATGACCTCACAAAGTACAAAAATAAGTGCTTTGAATTAGAGTACAAGCCAGAGTTAGCCTACGTGTCTATCAACTGGTCAGGCGTGGGAAGCAGGGCTTCTTTGAGTCTCTTTGAAGATGCCTGAAGCAATGGACGGGGTACAAGCAACGGTCGATGGAGGTTTCACTCCATCGAAAGGCTGAATTACACTTCAAAAACGTTGACGCGCAAGGGACACAGAAACAAAAAAGGCTGCCCTGCGGGGCAGCCTTTTGTTGATTTGGAATCAAGACTATACGCCAATGACCGCGCAGAGTTCTTTGACGGCAGCGGCGCTCTTCTTCAGCGCAGCGTCTTCTTCGGCGGTCAGTTTGATCTCGACAATCTGCTCCAGGCCGGCGGCGCCCAGCTTGCAGGGCACGCCGATGTAGAAGCCTTCAATCCCGTATTCGCCCTGAAGATAAACGGCGCAGGGCAGGATTTTTTTCTTATCTTTGAGAATGGCCTCGACCATCTCAACCGCCGCTGCTGAAGGAGCGTAGTAGGCGCTGCCGGTCTTCAGATACTTGACGATCTCCGCGCCACCGTCGCGTGTGCGCTGGATGATCGCTTCCAGACGATCGGCAGGGATGAGTTCGGTGATCGGGATGCCGGCGACTGTGGAATAGCGCGCAAGCGGCACCATGGTGTCTCCGTGGCCGCCCAGCACAAAGGCCGTCACGTTCTCAACGCTCACCTTCAGTTCTTCTGCAATGAAGGTGCGAAAGCGCGCTGAATCCAGCACACCGGCCATGCCGATGACGCGCTCGCGGTTGAAGCCGGATTGACGGAAGGCAGCTTGCGCCATCGCATCGAGAGGGTTCGAGACGATGATCAGAATCGCTTCCGGAGACTGTGCAACAACCTTCGCCACCACGTCCGACATGATCTTGAAGTTGGTGTGCAGCAGGTCATCGCGGCTCATGCCGGGCTTGCGGGGCAAGCCGGCGGTAATGACCACGACGTCTGAGTTTGCCGTTTCGGCGTAATCGTTGGAGCCGGCGATGTGGACGTCGCGCTTCTCGATGGGCATGGCTTCAAGCAGATCGAGCGCCTTGCCCTGCGGAATGCCTTCGGCGATGTCAACGAGCACAACATCGGCCAGTTCCTTGGCCGCGATCCAGTGCGCGGTCGTGGCTCCCACGTTGCCCGCGCCGACGATGCTGACTTTCTTACGCATAATTCTCCTTTTGTTGGCCGCGATCACGCGGCTGGGTTACATGTTTGCGATGATGCGGGTGGCAAACTCGCTGGTGCCGACCTTGGTTGCGCCTTCCAGTTGCCGCGCAAAATCATAGGTCACGGTTTTGGCGACCACGGCCTTTTCCAGCGCGGTTTCAATGAGTTTTGCCGCTTCTTTCCAGCCGAGGAACTCCAGCAGCATGACGCCGGAGAGAATCACCGAACCGGGATTGATCATGTCCTTGTCCGCGTATTTTGGAGCCGTGCCGTGTGTCGCTTCAAAGACGGCAAACCCGTCGCCGATGTTGGCTCCCGGTGCGATGCCGAGTCCACCCACCTGAGCAGCGGCTGCGTCGGAGATATAGTCGCCGTTGAGGTTGGTCGTCGCCAGCACGCTGTAGTCCTCGGGCCGGATGATGATCTGCTGGAAGATGGAGTCGGCGATGCGATCGTTGACGAGAATCTTGCCCTTCCACTTGCCATCGCCATGTGTAGCCTGAATGGCGGCGACGACGTCGCGCACCTCAGCGTAAACAGCGTTGCGGAACTCGTCGTTGGCAAACTCCAGTCCCGGCTCGATGAGCGCGGCGTTTTCCTCGACGGTCAGCTTCGGATTCGCCTCCAGATTGCCCAGAATCCAGCTTTCGCGCTCCGTGACCACCTGGTCGCGGAACTCTTCGGTGGCTAACTGATATCCCCACTCACGGAAAGCGCCTTCAGTGAACTTCTGGATGTTGCCTTTGTGTACGAGAGTGACGGTCTTGCGGCCACTCTCCAGCGCAAAGCGCAAAGCCGCGCGTACGAGGCGACGCGTGCCGGTGATGGAGATGGGCTTGATGCCGACGCCGGAGTCGGTGCGAATCTGTTTTTTGCCGCCTTTGAGCATCTCAGTATTCAGAAAGGCGATCAGCTTTTCCGCCTCTGGCGTGCCCTGGCGAAACTCGATGCCGGAGTAGACGTCCTCAGTGTTTTCGCGGAAGAGCACGATGTCCAGCTTTTCCGGATGTTTCACGGGCGAAGGCACGCCGGAGTAGTACTTGACGGGGCGTACGCAGGAGTAGAGATCGAGAATCTGGCGCAGCGCCACATTGAGCGAGCGGATGCCGCCGCCGACAGGAGTTGTCAGAGGCCCTTTGATGGAGACGCGCAGGTCACGCGCGGCGGCTACGGTTTCGTCGGGGAGCCAGGTTTTGAACTGGCGAAATGCCTTTTCACCGGCGAAGACCTCAAACCACTGGATGGAGCGTTTGCCGCCATAAGCCTTTTCGACAGCAGCGTCAAAGACGCGCTGGGAAGCCTTCCAGATATCGCGCCCGGTGCCGTCGCCTTCGATATACGGAATGATCGGATGGTCAGGAACCGTATAGCTTCCGTTGGAGTATTGAATGGGAGAACCGTTTGCCGGGAGTGGGAGTCCGTTATATGTGCTTTGCATCGCGCTGCTGTTGTGTCCTTTCTATGCAGTGAAACGAGAACCGGGCAATTCTGCGGCGGGCTGAATCGCCGCGGCCACAACGTGCGGGCCAAAAGTAGAGGCTATCACTCGGAATTTACAGGTGGCAATTCAGAAGTGGGACGACGCGGCCATGGGCAGAAATTCGATACACTAAGCAGGCGCAGCTCGTGGAATGGATTCAGGAAAATCTGATTGCGGGTGAGATGAAGTGGAGTGAAAAAAGCGAAGTGAAAGATTCGGAGACGATGGCACAGAGGATGAGACAGACGCGCGAATACAAGATAGCGCTGGTGCAGATGCGCATGGGGCCGGAGCCGGAGCAAAATCTGGAAACTGCGATGGAGCGCGTGCGCGCGGCTGCGAAGCTGGGCGCGCAGGTGGTCTGTTTGCCGGAGCTGTTCGAGGCGCAGTACTTCTGTCAGCGCGAGGATACGCGGCTGTTCGATCTTGCCGGGCCGATTCCGGGGCCGGTGACCGAGCGCATTAGCGCAGTGGCGCGGGCAGCGGGCGTGGTGCTGATTGCCTCGCTTTTTGAGCGCCGCGCGGCTGGCCTCTATCACAACACGGCTGTCACCTTCGAGCGGGACGGAGCCATTGCTTCGGTCTATCGCAAGATGCACATTCCCGACGATCCGCTGTACTACGAGAAGTACTACTTTACGCCGGGCGATCTTGGCTTCAAGGCGGTGGATACCTCGGTGGGCCGCATTGGCACGCTGGTCTGCTGGGATCAGTGGTATCCGGAGGGCGCGCGGCTGACGGCGCTGCAAGGCGCGGAGACGCTCTTTTATCCGACTGCGATTGGCTGGCATCCGGCGGAGAAAGCTGAGTTTGGCGCAGCGCAATATGACGCATGGCAGACGATTCAGCGTTCGCACGCCATCGCCAACGGCGTCTATGTGGCCGCGGTGAATCGTGTTGGCATGGAGCATGGCGATGTGCGCGGCGACCGCGCCGACGGCCCGGGACTGGAGTTCTGGGGCGGGTCGTTCATCGCCGATCCGTTTGGGCGGGTGATCGCGAAGGCTTCGCACGATGCCGAGGAGATTCTGGTGGCGGAGATCGACCCATCTCTGATTGAAGAGACGCGCCGCAACTGGCCCTTTCTGCGCGATCGTCGCATCGATGCCTACGGCGGGCTGACGCGGCGTTTTCTGGATGGATTTGCGCGGCCAGGTGGGACAGGGCCAGATGGGGCAGGGAATTGAGCGGCCAGATGGCGCACGAAGTTTCTCTTGTGGGGCAAACGGAAAGAGTTGAGAGGACGCCGCGCGCGCTGGGCTACCACATGCCGGCCGAGTGGGAGCGGCACGAAGCAACATGGATCGCCTGGCCGCACAATGCCAGTGACTGGCCGGGAAAATTCGGCGCGATTCCATGGATTTACGTCGAGATTGTGCGCCTGTTGGCGCAGGGCGAGCGCGTCGAGATTCTGGTGCGTGACGAGAGGCTGGAGCATCGCGCCATGGCGATGCTGCGGCAGGCGGGCGTCGCGATGGAACGTGTGCGCTTTCACCGCTGGCGCACCAATCGCGTGTGGCTGAGGGACTCCGGGCCGATCTTCGTGAAGAACCAGCGCGGCCAAGTCGGGGCGACGGACTGGAAGTTCAATGCCTGGGCAAAGTATTCCGACTGGCGGCTGGACGATCAGAACCCGAAGCGCGTGGCCGAGTTGCTGGAGATCGAGCGCTGGCAGCCGATCGTGCGCGACGCGGAGGGGAAAGATCGCCGACTGGTCCTGGAAGGCGGCAGCATCGACGTGAACGGAGCGGGTACGCTGATCACGACCGAAGAGTGCCTGCTGAGCGAGGTACAGCAGCGCAATCCGGGCGTTCGCCGCGAGCAGTTGGAGATGGCCTTTGCCGAATACCTGGGTGTCGAGCAGGTGATCTGGCTTGGGCGCGGCACGGCTGGCGATGATACGCATGGCCACGTGGACGACATCACGCGCTTTGTCGGCAAGGAGACGATCCTGACGGCGGTGGAATCGAACACCAGCGACGAGAATCATCAGCCGTTGCATGAGAATCTGCTGCGGCTGCGGGCTTCGCGCACGCCAACGGGCAGGCAGTGGAATGTGATCGAGTTGCCGATGCCGCGCGCGGTTGTCTGCAACGGACAGCGGCTTCCTGCCAGCTACGCAAACTTCTATATTGCCAATGATCGCGTGCTGGTGCCGACGTTTCACGATGCGCGCGATCGCGAAGCGCTTCGCATCCTGGCGGAGGTGTTTCCGGAGCGTGAGATCGTCGGCATTCATTGCGTGGATTTCATCTGGGGACTGGGCGCGCTGCACTGCATGACGCAGCAACAGCCTGTGGCGACGGTTTGAGTAAACTTGAGACAGATGCCAATTTCCACCGATCTTGAATACTTGCAGATGGCGCTGGACGAGGCCATTGCCGCGGGTGAAGCGGGCGAAGTGCCCGTTGGCGCTGTGCTGGTGTATGACGGCAAGGTGCTTGCGCGCTCGCAGAACCGCGTCCTGCGCGACTCCGATCCGACGGCGCATGCCGAGGTGATTGCGCTGCGCGCAGCGGGCCGCTCGCTGGGCAACTATCGGCTGAATGGCTGCTCGCTTTTTGTCACGCTGGAGCCGTGCTCAATGTGCGCCGGTGCGCTGGTGCATGCGCGTGTGGATCGCGTGGTTTACGCGACAGCAGATCCAAAGGCAGGTGCGGCAGGTTCTGTGCTGACCGTGATCAACCATCCACGGCTGAACCACCAGATGCAGCTTGACTCCGGCTTGCTGGCGGAGGAATCAAGCGAGTTGCTGAAGGCGTTTTTCCGCGAGCGACGCTGATGTGGCGGATGCCTGCGCTGCTGCTGCGCACCGTTCCCGGCAGGGGTCAGTGTTCAGGCAGTGTGCGCAGCAGAGCGATGCCTGCGCGGTAGTCCATGGCCGACGGAACCGGCGCAAACTCGGTCAGCTCCAGTTGCGTGTCCAACTGGATTTCACGGAAGAGGACGCGCGCATTCATCTTCAAAACCATGCGGGTGATGCGCCATTGGCCGCCGGTGACGCGGTGCTGTTCAATGAGCAAGGTACCACCTTGATCGAGTTTGGCAAAGAGGCCCAGGCCGTAATCCACATCGCGCATGCGAGAGCACTGGAGCCGAACCACGCGCTGCGCAGCCACGTTGATCCAAAGCTCGCCGGCCATGCCTTTGAGCACCTGCGTCTCCAGATCGAAGGGATTGAAGGAAGGATTAGGCTGGAAGGTGAGGCGATAGACAGCGCCCTCCGGAGTGGTAAGAATGCCCGCGTAGCGATAGATAAACGCTTCAGGCAGCGCGTGAATGATCTTGCGCAACCGTTCCGTGTCTACTGCTTCACGCTGTTCACGATGCCGTTGCAGACTCGGATCGGCAAGCAGCGTCTGAATTCGGCTTGTCTCCAACTGGCTACGCTCCGCGGTCAGTGGCTGGTCATTCCAGGCGATCAGGTGGGCAACATCGCCGTCGCGCGTCTCCACGATCCACTTGGTCGTGGTCAGGCGCGGGCTGCTTTTGCGCAGGCGATAACGCATCCAGACGTTGGTGGGATGCAGCGCAGCATCTTCCGTTTTCAATACGGTACGAACGAGCTTCTGGGCTGTGGCTTGACTGAGCGCGGTCGGTTGCCCCTGTGCGGCAACGACTACATGCGTCGGTAGAATCATGCAGAAAAGCATGATCGGTGCCGGGAGACGTCGAAGTCGAAAAAGTTTGAGCACGATGCAATCGAAGGGATGCATTCCGATCTATGAAAGATACCTGTGCTCATTGGACGCGGAACATCGGTTGTTGGTGCAAAGATTTTCGGATGCCGCGATGACATCTTCCAGGCACAGAAGAAAAAGCAATTCTGGAACGAAAAATTCAGTCGGAATACGATTTGCTACGGCGCGTTTTTTGTTTTCGTATCGTCGGGTTGTTATAGTGCGGGCAGGGCCTCGGACTGGTCCTGACGAAGGATGAACTTATGGCGGCAGAAAATGCAGCGGCACGGATCGGCAAATCGGTAATGATTCGCGGGGAAGTGAAGGGAAGTGAAGAACTGTTTGTGGATGGTCAGGTAGAAGGCACGATCAGCCTCAGCGAGTGTCGTCTGACGATTGGTCCCAATGCCGTGCTTACGGCGGATCTGGCGGCGCGCGATGTGCTGGTGATGGGCAACGTGCAAGGCAATATCGTGGCTACCGGACGTGTAGAGCTTCGCGCCGGATCCCAGGTGAACGGGGACATTCGTGCTTCGCGCCTTGCAATCGAGGACAATGCCGTTTTTCGTGGCAAGGTGGACCTGACGCAGGCAGCGACAAAGACGACAGAGTCGGTGAAAGCTGCTGAAAATCTTCCGTTGCTCCCCGCCGATCCACAATAATGCGGATGCGCATCTTTGCGCTTGAGAAGCAGCAAACAGAGCAAGAGAGAGTGTGTGAATGCTGACGCGGTTCTTTGATCGTAGTCCGGACAATGAAAATCCAGAGGCAATGGGTCGGCGGATTCCACGTCATTCGGGTGGATGGGATGCCATTCGCAAACACCTGAGCGCCACCTCTGGACTGCGCATCCTGGACGTGGGCATGACCTCGGCGACCAATATCAACTTACTGACAGAGATGGGTCACAGCGTCTACATGGCTGATCTGCTGGAGGATGCGTGGTCAGAGGAGTGGCGCGCAGAACCTGACGGCGAGGGGAATCGCGCCTGGCGCACGGAGGAGTTTATCGCTGCCAATCTAAACTTTTCTGGTCGTACTTTTGATGTGGTGCTCCTGTGGCTGACTCTTGATTATCTGCCCGAAGAACTGCTTGTGCCCGTCGTGCACGCTCTGCATGAAGTGATGGCGCATGGCGGTCAGTTATTGGCGTTTTTCAATACGAAATTGAATCCTGAACAAGCTCCGTATTATCGGCTACATATCACCTCCACCGACAATATCGAGTTACAACTGACCCAGTCCTTCCGACAGCAGAGGGCGCTCACCAATCGCAACATTGAACGCCTTTTTGCGGATTGGAAAGGACTGAAGCAGTTTCTCGCAAAGGACGGAGTTTCAGAATCGATTATTCAGCGTTGAGCAAAATGCAGTACAGAATTTTCATCGCATCCACGTGATAAGCATCTTCCAGTCGTGCGGAATCATCAAAACGGAGGAATACCAAACGAAATCAGGAGATATTGAACGATGAGCGTACTGAAGGGAACGAAAGTTACCTGGCTGGGGCATGCAACCGTGCTGGTGGAAATTGCCGATGGCATGAACCTGTTGATCGATCCATTTATGGAGCACAATCCGAGTTATCCGAAAGATTTTACTCTTCCGGCGAGGATTGATTATGTTTTGTTGACGCATGGTCACATGGATCACATCGCAGATGCGGTGCCCGTGGCACAGAAGCATGGCGCTACGATTGTTGGCATCTATGAACTGACCAGTTACCTGACCGGAAAGGGTGCGGAAAAGACGATTGGCATGAACCTGGGCGGAACAGTATCACTGCCCGGCGTCGATGTGACAATGGTGGAGGCGAAACACACGTCGAGCATGCAGGAAGGCAATCAGATCGTCTATCTGGGGATTGCGGCTGGGCTTGTGCTGACGATTCAGGATGGTCCAGTGCTCTATCACGCGGGCGATACCAGCGTCTTCAGCGATATGAAGCTGATTCGCGAACTGTACGCGCCGGAGTTTGTGATGCTTCCCATCGGTGGCCACTTTACGATGGGGCCAAAGGAGGCAGCGCTTGCGGCAGAGTATCTCGCGCCCCAAATGATTTTACCGATTCACTGGGGCACGTTTCCGCCGCTCAAGGGAACTCCAGAGCAGCTTGCCGCGCTGTTGCCCGATGGAAACATCGTCGCTCGCGTGAAGCCGGGGCAGGCGATATAGGGAAAGAAAGTGGGGAAGCAATG
>JAJZHE010000145.1 GCA_021804655.1 Acidobacteriota bacterium | reverse complement strand
CAACAACTGCGGCAGGACCGCAAACAGCTTCGCGCCGACGTCATGCAGTATGGAAAAAAGAGTCCCCAGGCCAAGGCGGACCGCAAGAAACTTCGCAAAGATCGAAGCAATCAGTCCGGCGGTTAACAGCCCGCGATGTTCGTCGCGATTTCCGGACTGCATCTTGACCGGAGCAACTGCCGCAGCGCCGAGCAGGACACCGTCCGCTGCGCAGCAAATCGGCCAGCCGCCACCCGATCCCGCTCACGCAAAAGTCGATCCTGCGACTCGAAGTAAATCTCCGGCACCGACCGTTTCCTGCCGGCTTCGGTCATTTCATCAAGCCGAACGTCCTTGCAACATCCCAAATCGCAAGCGTGTACACAAACAATGTCGCTACTCCTGTAATTGCCAACGACCGGATGCACGCAACGCCCTCCTTTGAAGTTGTCACAGACTCCAGGAAGGACGCGCTTACCTTATCGGAAAATCTGTTTCCTGCATACACCATGCAGAGCATCAGCACAAAAACCAGAAAGACTGCCAGCAGCGCCCCATCCTTTGAAAACAAAGGTTGTAAGTCTTTCCAGGCAAGCAATGCCGCTGCAAGGCCGGGAACGAGAATGCGAAATATGCGGAACCGCGTCAGCTTAAACAGTGGATTCTTCACAAGCAGCTTGGATATCTGATCTTTCATCGTAGTTACGCCTCCATGTGCGTGTGTGAGCAGGTTTCGGGATCGCCTGTTGCACGTCTCCTCCCTATTCCCCGCAGAATGACCTATTAATCGATCGTTGCAAATCCAAGAGAGTCATCAACCACCCCTACTGTTATTGACAGACGGAACTGCGCAACATGTGCGTCAAGCCCGCTACTCCTCCAAATGCGGTATACATGCCCGCACAGGCTCCAGGTAGCTCAAATAAGCTATCGATAAATGCCTCAGATGCTACGTTTGAGCAAAGAGTCATGAGGAATACGGAGGTACCTCCCGCGACTGATTCAGTATTTGACAGCCCTGAGCATATCTGGGAAGCAATACTTCCACTTCCACCCGAACTTCGACCTCCAGTTGAGCTTTGAATCAATTGGATATGTGGCTGCTTCGTGTGGCCTGCAAAGTTTGCCGGGGCAAGCTGAGCCTCACCCGCAGCCATTTCTTTGGAAAGTTGAATCAGTGAACTGGAAAGTCCGTTGGCGGAAAGAGTGCCGAGGCATTGGATGTCATCATTGAGGTTCGACACAAACATGCCATGGATCTGCCCGCTTACATCCCATCCGACGCGCGCGCTCAGTTCCTTCGATAACTGTAATTCCATCGCACTACGGTCAAGCGGCACGCCGGTCATCAATATCTGGTTCAGCATTTTGCTCGCCGCCGGGCGGATAAAGTTATCGAAGCTGGTTTCCGCAAGGTGCTGGCCCGCCATGCCAAACCACAGGGAAGCTTCATTCACGTCCTGTGCGTTCAACTGACTTTGCAGCGCTTTTGCGCTGAGGCGCAGGCATTCCTCATGCAATCCCTGCATCAGTGCTGTACTTAACGGACGAATGTTTGTCGGGGGGGGGGGGAAGTGCGTGGCTGGTGTTCGTTGCAAACAGGCCAAGGCTGGCAGTGGTGCACTGAAGGAAGTGCCGTCTGTTCATGGGAGCAGGCGTCCTTTCGGGGGAATTGGACCGCTGATGCGATGAGATTCTCATAACTTCTCTGTGCAGTCAACTTATTTTGTATGACTTTTTTGCAAATAGACTCAACCTTGATCCACAGGGAAACCAAACGAGAGCATTTTTTTCGGAAACACAGTTAGCCGTCGGCTCGTTACTCGCTCAACCGCATCCCGGCAATCTCCAGCTCCATCCCGCCCATTTCTTCCGCATCCCCGGCCTGTCTGCGCTCATTCTCGCGCACGCGATACGCCAGGTCGATCACGCTGCCCGCTTCCAACCCCATCGCCGCCGCCTGCTCGGCCAGCTTCCATCCCACAGCCTTCACCGGCTCCATCCGCACGCGCGTCTCGTCCGGCATCACCTCCAGCCGGATGTGGACATCCTTCATCACCCTCACCGGAGCCACCACGCGCACCCGTCGCGCCAGCAGCACCGGCGCCGGATTCCCGCGTCCCGTCGGCTCCAGTTTGCGCAGCCATCCCGCGACCGTGCTCGTCAGCCGCTCCAGCGGCAGCTCCGCATCGATCCGCAGCGTATGCTCGGCCACGCGCCCGGCCAGTCGCTCGTCGGCAAACGCCTGCACTCGCCGCTCCATCTCCGCCAGATTTCCCGCCGGCATCGCAAATCCCACCGCAAACGCATGCCCCCCAAATCGCGTAAACAGCTCCGCACACGGCTCAATCGCCTCCAGTAGCGGAAATCCGTCGATCGAGCGCCCCGACCCATACGCCACGCCGTCCTCCACGCTCACCACAATCACCGGCTTCGCCGTCCGCTCCACCACGCGCGAAGCCAGAATCCCGATCACCCCGCGATGCCAGCCTTCCCCCGCCAGCACCAGCATCGCTTTCGTCTGCAGCGCCTCATCCGTCTCCAGCCAATCCTCAATCACCTTCAGTGCTTCGGCCTCCGTTGCGCGTCGCTCCTTGTTCTGCTCTTCCAGCTTCGCAGCCAGCTCCAGCGCGCGCATCCGGTCCCGCGTCGTAAACAGCTCCACCACATCGCCCGCCACGTCCATCCGCCCCGCCGCATTGATCCGCGGCCCCAGCCGGAACCCAAGATCGAAGCTCGTCACCGCGCGCCCCGTCACATCGATCCCCGCCGTCTGCATCAGTGCCTGCAATCCCACGCTCGACGGTCTTCGCAGCTCCTCCATCCCCACCGCCGCCATCACCCGATTCTCGCCCACCAGCGGCACCGCATCGGCCACCGTCGCAATCGCCGCCATCTTCAGCATCGACGGCAGCGTCCGGCTGCGCACCCGCTCCCTGCCTTGCTCATCCGTGCTCTGCCGCTCCAGCAGCGCCTGCGCCAGCTTCAGCGCAATCGCCGCGCCGCACAATCCTTTTTCGGGATACCCGCATCCCGGCTGGTTCGGATTCAACACCGCCAGAGCCTCCGGCAGCGCGTCGCCAGCCTCAGGCAGGTGATGGTCCGTCACAATCACGTCCATCCCCAACGCGCGCGCCGCCCGCGTCTCCGCAAACGCGCGCATCCCCGTGTCCACCGTAATCACCAGTGTCACGCCCTCGCGCGCCGCCTCTTCCAGCACCGCCGTCTGCAAGCCATAGCCTTCGCGCAGCCGATGCGGCACATGAAATCGCACTTCCGTCTTCTTTGCCGTTTCGTCCCCGCGCGCCGCCACCATCTCAATGGCCGTCTTCAGCAGCACCACCGCCACCGTCCCGTCCACGTCATAGTCGCCATACAGCAGAATCCGTTCGCCCGCGGCAATCGCCCGTTCCACGCGCTTCACCGCAAGCTCCATGCCCAGCATCCGCATCGGCTCGTGCAGGTCGTCGATTCCAGGATGCAGAAAACGATGCGCTTCTTCGGCGGTGCGGACGCCGCGCGAGGACAGTATCTCGGCCAGAACAGGTGGAATACGCGCCTCTGCGGCCAGCTTTGCCGCAATCGCTGCTTCCATTTCCATCGTCCGCCACCGATACCCCGGTCGCTTCAGTGTCGCTTCGGATTTCTTTGCGTCGTGCTGCGACTCACAACTCGTTTTCATCCCCGTCGCCGTCGTCGATCAGAATCTCCTGAAACGCTTCCACGTTTTCGATCAACTCCTGGTAGTGCTCATACCACTCCGTCGTCGTCTCATGCAGAAACACCACGCCCTGATGCACAAAACCAAGCTGGATGTAGCCCAACTTGCCCGCATGTTTCATCAGCATCTGCGCTTCGATCAGTTCGTTGGCTTCCTCGTCCGGAAAGTTGATCTCGCTCACCTGCTCCATCAACTCTTCCAGCTCTTCGCGCTCCAGCGTCACCTCGCTCATCGTCACAAACGACGCTCCGGCGTGCTTGGCCATCTCCACAAAGTCTTTCCAGGAGTCGGCATTCTCCGCATCCTCCCACAGCACCGCCTGCACGTCTTCCGTCACATATCCCGGCAGCCGCTTCATCCCGTGCCCTTCGATGAACGCGACCATATCGTCTTTCAGCGAAATCAAATTGTCAATCGTCATAACCCTCCCATTCTCTCAGACGGGCCTCAGACCAACCCGCTGCGCAGCTTCATTTCATTCCTGAAAATCACCACCGCAATCCAAAACAGATTCTCTCACGCGACCGCTCCTGCCCAGCGCGAACCCCGCACAAACCACATGCCCGGTATGGTATCTTGAAGTTTCAGTCCATGATCTTTTCCCGCGAATATATCGGCTACCTGGCGCGGCGCACGGTCAAACACCTCACCGACGCCAAGATGATCCATACCTCTCACACTCCTCTCGTCGAAGAGCGTGTCACCCACGCCATGATCGAAGAGATGGCCCTCGAAGACCGCATCAACGAAGAAGTGCGCGTCATCCTGGAGGCTTATCAGCAGGAGATGCTCCGCTCCGGTGCGCAATACGCCGAGATGTTCAAGAAGATCAAAGCCGAACTCACTCGCAAATACAAGGCCGTTCTATGAGAATCACTCGCGACAAGGTCAACAAGCTCGCCCACACCGTCGCCGACACTCTCGCCGACATCAAGGAAGTCGATTTCCTCGAGGATCGCAACACCATCCGCCAGGAAGCCCGCAAAGTCCTCGATCAACTCTTCGCCGAGGAGATGAAGATCGATCAGGCGGCGCGCCTCAAGATCAGCTCCCAGCGGCGCATCATCCAGGAAGGCACCCAGGAGTGGGATATCCTCTATCGCAAGTACTACAACGAGGAAGTCCGCCGCCTCGGCATCTAAGGCAATCCCAGCACAATCCCAGCCCTCCTTGTTGGCCTTCCCGCAGGGAATCTGCTTCTGACGTTGTTTTTGCTGTTGCTGTTGCCGTTGCTTTTGCTGTTGCCGTTGCTTTTCTTGTTGTCATTCCCGCAGGGAATCTGCTGTTGCCGTTGCTTTTCTTGTTGTCGTTGTTTTTGCTGTTGCCGTTGCTTTTCTTGTTGTCATTCCCGCAGGGAATCTGCTGTTGCCTTTCCCCTCGTTCTCAGCCCATCCCCATCCGCGACCAACGGGAGCGCAGAGGCGCGAACGCGCGGCTGCCCCACGCAGTGGCTGCATGCAATGCGCTGTTTCTGTAGTCGCTTCGTTTACGGTATCGGCAGGATGCTGAACATCAGCGCGCCAAACGCCAGTTGCGAGAAGATCTGCGTAAACTCAATCGCCGTTCTCAGCCCTGAAGGTTTGAACGTCTTCTCCGGCACCACAATCGTATCGCCTGGATAGATGCGCAGGCTAGCAAACTCATTGCCCCACAAGCCATTCGTCGTCGTCTTGCTCACTACCGCGCCGCTGGCTCGAATCACAAACGAGAACTTGCGATCGGAGTCCTGGTTCGGCCCGCCTGCCATTTGCAGATAGTCGCGCACCCGTCGGCGCTGCGCATACAGAAACGAGTTCTGGTCATACACCGCGCCCACCACGTTCACGTTGTTCGGCTGCGAAGGCACAATGAACCGGTCTCCATCCTCCAGCGGAAGGTCGGGTATCGTGTTCACCCCCGTGCTCTTCGGCTGAAACTCCAGCACAATCCGCCCCGTCGCGCGAATCCGCGCCAACGCCGCAATCAACTGCTGCTCGCTGCCTTGCGCTGCCGCCGCCGAGCTTTGGTCCTGCGCAGAGGAAACGCCAGAGGACGCCACTGCCAGGTTCCCGCGCTGCACCTGCATATTCAACTGCTGGATATACTCATCGATCCGCGCCTGCTGCAGAATCCGCGTCGATTGCCGCGTAAACTCCGACCCGTACAGATACGCATCCGGCGTCAGCCCGCCGGCGCGGATCACCAGATGCCGCAGCGACTCGCCCGGCAGCGCCGTATACGTCCCCGCATGCACCACCTCGCCATCCAGACGGATCAGCTTCGTCTGCTCGGCGATCGGCACCCGCACATCGGCTTCAGAGAAGATGCTCACCACGTCGCCCGGCTCCAGCGCCAGATTCTGCGTCTGGTCATGTTGCAGCACCAGTTTGCCCAGGTCAAACGGCACCAGCACCGTCTTCAGCGTCTTCGGGTCCATCCGCTCGATCACAGCATAGTTCCAGTCGATCTCCGGAGCCAGCACGCTCACACGCGTGGACTGCACGCCCGCCAGCGAACGCCCGGAAGGCAGCGTCTGCGCTTCGGCCACGGAGATATTCGCGCCGCGCCCGGAGGCGTCCTCCGCTCCATTCACCCCTTCGCTGTTCAGGCCCTGCTCGGCGCTCAACGCGCTTTGCTGCATCCCCAGTTGCGCCGCACTTGACTCCGCGCTCAACTGCCCGTTCGTCCCCGCGCCCGGCGATGCAGCAGCGTGATTCTGCTGCAACTGCAAATCCGTCGTCGTCGCCATCTCATTTTGTGTCCGTCGCAGCGTCACTGCATGCCCATTCGGTGGTTGCAGCATAATCCCAAAGTTGGGCACCGGCTCAAACTCCGGCGTCGGCAATCCCAGTCGCGCCCGCCGCCACCAGTAGTTCTGCGTAATCAGCGAATCCTTGTCCGGAATCAGGTCGCTCACGTGCATCCCTTCATGCCACGCAAACCGCCCAGGATTCGCCACATTCCCGCGCAGGATCACCGTCTTCGCATATGCCGGCACAATCGAATACACGCGCACCACGTCGCC
>JAJZHE010000024.1 GCA_021804655.1 Acidobacteriota bacterium | reverse complement strand
TCTGTAGCATCTTCATCAAGTTTTACATATTTTTCTTTACCGCATAGATATGCAGACGCTAGGATTTCGATACGATGTGGCACCGGTGCAGCAATCGAAATTTCGTACTCATCTTGCTAGCAGGCGTGTGGCTGGCGCTTCTCTCTTCTGCGGCAATGTATGCGTACGGAATGCAGGTGCCGCGCAGCGAACGACATGAAATTCATCATGCAATCATGCAAATGGAGCAACAGTGGCGAGCATCCCTTCTGAGACAAGATGCCGTCGCAATGGGCGCACTGCTCAATCGTGATTACATGGGCATCAGTGCAAATGGCGCGCTGGAGACACGGGACGGGATGCTGACGAATCTACAGGCTGGCACTCTGCGTGTGACTCAACTCACGCTCAGTGACCAGAAAGTGCGCATCTTCCATCAAACGGCCGTGGTCACCTCAGTGGCTGAAGTGCGCGGGCGAGATGGAGATGCCATGCTCGACGGCCGATATCGCTATACACACGTTTATGTCCGCGATCGAGCCGGGCGTTGGACGATTGCAAGCTTTGAAGCCAGTAAAGTGAGTGATACAAAATCCGTTTTTCTTGAAAGGTAACTTCCAGAAGTAACCCATTTTATGGGTTACTTAATATCCATCCATTATTACTTGGATTTTCTTGACTTGCCGACCACGAAACGTCAACTATAGATATGGATTGCTACTTCAGCACTTAGAAGTAGTAGAAGCCGGTTGATTCCCGAGACAAATGTAGAATATCTTTCCCCCTAGTCGTCGCATCAGCCAAATTCCAGAAGCTCCCCTTGGATTCAAACCCGGCACGCAGCGCTTGCGAAACAAGCGATTCAATTGCCGAAATGGGTCGGAGTCAATGCTGTGAAATCAAATCATTGTCGCCATCTGACTTTACTTCAGTTTTTTGCCTTGCTGTTTCTGATCCCCGGACTCTTCGGATTGATTGTAAGCGCGATTCTTTCCACGAGTTACGCTGAGAATCTTCCACGCTTTCCGGATCCATCTTCGATGCGTGTAGTTCCGAGGGATATTCATGGAATAACCATCTTTGAGACATCTGAGGAAGACCGCACGCTGACGGATGTCGAGTATGGTGCTTTGGGATTTTTCATCGTAGGGATCGTACTGAGTGTCGCGTACCTTGAAAAACGATCCGCGGCCAACAACCCTTCCTTCGGTAACGGGATTGTTGGCGAAGCCTGAAGCGTTTACTTTACCAAAATGATGCCAATCCAATTCGCAGAAAATCCCGCTGACAAATCAGCGGGATTTTCTGCATGAAGGCATTGAAAGCTACGACAGGCGCTCGGCGATGGATTTCGCCTGAGTGAAGAGCAGGAGATAATCGGGTCCGCCGGCCTTCGAGTCCGTGCCGCTCATGTTAAAGCCACCGAAAGGATGCGCGCCGACCATAGCGCCGGTGCATTTGCGGTTGAGATAGAGATTGCCAACATGAAACTCCTGGCTGGCGTGGTCGAGATGCTCGCGGCTGGCCGAATAAATGGCGCCGGTGAGTCCGTATTCAGTGTTGTTGGCGACGGCCAGCCCCTGCTCGAACGTATCCACGCGGATGAGCGCCAGAACCGGGCCGAAGATTTCTTCCTGCGACAGGACGGCATCGGGGGCGATATCGGCAAAGACTGTGGGTTGGAGAAAGAAACCGCCCTCCGGCGTGGAGACGGCGTTGCCGCCGACGATGAGGCGGCCTTCGTATTTTCCCTGCTCGATGTAGTTGAAGATACTATCCATGGCGGCCTTGTTCACGACAGGGCCGAGGTTATGATTTTCGACGGGATTGCCGACGGTGAGGCGCGCGACACGCTGGCGAATCTTTTCGACCATGACGTCGTAGACCGAAGCCTCCAGAATGGCGCGGGAGCAGGCGGAGCACTTCTGACCGCTGAAGCCAAAGGCGGAGGCGACGATGCCATCGGCCGCAGCGTCGAGATCGGCATCGGCACAGACGAGGATAGAGTCTTTGCCACCCATTTCGAGGATGGTTCGCTTGATCCATATCTGGCCTGGCTGGGTATGCGCGGCACGCTCGTGAATGTCGAGGCCGACGGCTTTGGAGCCAGTGAAGGCGATGAACCGCGTGCGCGGATGCTCGACGATGGCGTTGCCAAAGGTGGCTCCTGAGCCGGGACAAAAGTTGACGACGCCAGGGGGCAGTCCGGCTTCTTCCAGCACAGCGAGGTAGTGCGCGGCGATGGTGGGCGAGTCGCTTGAAGGCTTGAGAATGACGGTGTTGCCAGTGACGATGGCAGCGGCGGTCATGCCAGCCATGATGGCAAAGGGAAAGTTCCACGGGGGAATGACCGCACCAACCCCGAGCGGGATGTAGCGCAGAAGATTGCGTTCGCCGGGAAGCTGAATCGGCGTCGTTGCCTGGTCGAGACGAAGCGCTTCGCGGCCATAAAACTCCAGAAAATCGATAGTCTCGGCGGTGTCGGCATCGGCATCGGCCCAGTTTTTGCCAACTTCGTAGACCAGCCAGGAGGAGAACTCATGCTTGCGCTTGCGAATGATGCCCGCTGCGCGGAAAAGCAATGCGGCGCGTTCGCCGACGGTCGTACGGCTCCAGCTTTCATAGGCCGTAAGTGCGGCATCCATCACCTGCTGAGCGTGATCGGCGCCAGCCTTCTGGTGGACTCCAACAACCTCGGATGGACGCGCAGGATTGATGGAGATGATCTTATCGACTGTGCGAATACGCTGACCGCCGACGATCAGATCGTATTCCCGACCCAACTGCGCGGCAACGAGCGCGAGCGACTGACGCATGGCCTGTGCATGATGTGGATCAGCAAAGTTGGTGAAAGGCTCGTTGACGAAGGGAACGGAAGGTGCGTTGAGGTTAGCCATAACCGCTTGATGATAGCTGAGAGGCCTGATGTGTGGCCAGATGACATCCTGCCGACGATGCGAGCCGTGGCTGCGCTCAGAGGGCGGATTGCGGTGTAGAAAAGAAGGCAGCAACATCGGAAAGTTCGCGGGTCACGCGATAGGGTGGCAAGCTCTCCAGGAAGATGCGCCCGTATTGCTTCTGACGAATGCGCGGGTCAAGCAGGACCAGAACACCGCGATCTTCAAGCGAACGAATGAGGCGGCCAAAGCCCTGCTTGAGGATAATGACGGCAGAGGGAATCTGGTAGTCAAAGAAAGGATTGCCGCCGGACTCTTCGATAGCTTGCATGCGAGCGGCAACGACCGGATCGTTGGGAACGGCAAAAGGCAGCCTGTCGATGATGACGCAACTGAGCGCCTCGCCCTGGACATCGACACCCTGCCAGAAGCTGGAAGTACCAAAGAGGACTGCGTTCGGGGTTTCGCGGAAGCGCTGCAGCAGGACGTTGCGCGGGGCAGAGCCGTGCAGCAGAATCGGAAAACCAATCATGGATTGCAGCCGCTCGCTGATCTCCTTCATCTGGCTGTAGCTGGTGAAGAGGCAGAAGGCGCGACCGCGGGTAATTTCCAGAACGCTACGGATGCACTCGGCGGCTTCGGATTGAAAGTCGCGTGAGCGCGGATCGGGCATCTGTGGAGGCAGATAGAGCAGCGCTTGCTGGTCATATCGGAAGTGTGAGGGCACGACAAGCTGGCGAGCGTCGCGCAATCCCAGGCGCGTGCAGATGTGCTGAAAACCGCCCTGCACGGTGAGTGTGGCCGAGGTGAGAATGACGCTGGGAATGGTCTCAAAGAGATGATCTTCCAGCAGAGACGAGACATCGATGGGCGTGGCCTGGACAAGAATGGTACGCGTCTGCTGACGAAGGCCGCCGGAGACGCGCCGTTCCAGCCAGTAAACCATGTTGCCGGAGTTGGATTCGAGAACAAACTCCAGTTCAGAGCGAAGCTGGGCAACACGGCGACGAAGACCTGCGGACTCCTCAACGCTGCGCAGTTGATCCAGTTCCGCCTCCAGGCGGATGAGGGTATTGCGCACACTCAGATAGAGGTCGCCGCTGGTTTCCAGGAACTCTTCGCGGTTCGCGAAGGGCTGTCGGCCATCTTCTGCGATGGGCAGGTGGTGAAAGAAAAGCCGAGCGCGATCCAGCATCTGTTGCGCGCAGAAGTGAACCTGCGTGGCCGTCTCAGGATGCTGGCGAAAGAGCGATTCCAGGTCGTGGGCCAGATTCTCGAAACGCTGATTGCTGACCGAGAGACCGAAGTAACTGCTCGCGACCGACTCCAGTTCATGCGCTTCATCGAAGATGACGGCCGCCGCTTCAGGCAGTACACCGGCGTCTGGCGCGCCGGCAGCCTCTCGTCGGACTGCAAGGTCAGCAAAAAACAGATGGTGATTAACGATGATGAGGTCGCTTTCCAGAGCCTTGCGACGCATCTCGGTGATGAAGCAGCGCTGATAATCGGGGCAGGTGGAGCCGAGGCACGCTTCGCTGCGGGCGTCGATGCGCGACCAGAGTTCGCTGGCTTCGGGCAGATCGGCCAGCTCGGAGCGGTCGCCTGTTTCGGTCTGTTGCTCCCAGTCCTGAATCTGCTGCAACTGGCGGACGTGATCGAGACCGGTGAGTACCGGCTGACGAGTGAGCGTGACAAGCTTGTGACGGCAGAGATAGTTGGCGCGTCCTTTCATGACACAGACGCGCAGCGGGCCAAGCAGCGACTCCAGGAATGGAATGTCGCGCGAGATGAGCTGGTCCTGAAGCGCTTTGGTTCCTGTCGAAACGATCACGCGTCGACCGGAACGCAGCGCCGGCAGCAGATAAGCCAGGGTTTTCCCGGTCCCCGTGCCCGCCTCAACGATAAGATGGCGCTTTTCCTCAAGTGCCTGCTCGACGGCTCGCGCCATGGTGAGTTGGCCAGGGCGAGATTCATAAGGTAGGGACGACTGTTGAAGAATACCGCCGGGAGCAAAAAATGCGTGCAGCGTGGGAAGCGAGCGCTCGGCATCGGTTGCAGGGACTTGCGTGAAGGTTTCCGCCAAATGCTCCATCCTCGGTCGCACGCTGGCGAGCCTGTCTCTTCCATAGTAGCGAGAAGGCGAGTCGGATGCGGCTTATAGTGCGATGCTCGACGCAAGCTCTGCACTATAAGACAATCAAGGTAGGGCGTCATCAAGCGGCCTCACCAGGATGGAGTATCTGTGTCGAAATTTTCCAAATCCGTAGTTCCCTCAACGTCTGCAAGCGAGGGTTTGCCGGTGGTGGCGATTGTGGGTCGTCCAAATGTGGGCAAGTCCACGCTGTTTAACCGGCTGACGCACTCCCGCCGCTCGATTGTGGGCGATGAACCGGGAATCACGCGCGACCGCATCTATGGCGACGTGGAATGGGATGGGCGCGTGATCCGGCTGGTGGATACGGGCGGAATTGTGCCGAACGACGCCGAACTGATTCCAAGCGAGATTTATGAGCAGGCGCGCACGGCACTGGCCGAGGCGGAGTTGCTGCTGCTGGTGGTGGATGCGCGCACGGAGTTGGCGTCGCCGGATTACGATCTGGCGCGGATGCTGATCCGAGGTGGCAAACCGGTCTTCCTGGTGGTGAACAAGGTAGAAAGCGCTGCGATTGAAGCGGCGGCAGAGAACTTTCGCCAACTCGGAATTCGCGAGGTATATCCAGTGAGCGCCGAGCATGGGCGCGGGATTGGCGAATTGCTGGATGCGGTGTTTGAACTTCTGCCTGCGCCAGAGGCAGGCAAAACGAATCACGACGAAACCGCGCTGGATGAAGTACTTGAAGAATTGGAAGAGTTTGGCGACGATGTAAGCGGCGTAACGCCGGAGGCCGTGATCGATCGCCATCTGGCACGGAACGGAATGGAGAAATCCGCACCGGAGCAGAACGAAACTCCCGACGAAATGTTGGACGATCAAGCGGACGGAACCAGCCTGCATCGCACGCATGGCGAGTTTGAACAGCATGAGACTTCGGTTGCGATCATCGGTCGCCCGAACGTCGGCAAATCGACGCTGCTGAATGCACTGACGGGAACGAAGCGAGCGATCGTTTCACCGATTGCCGGCACCACACGTGATGCCGTGGATGAGGTGATCGAGCAGGATGGCAAACGCATCCGGTTGATCGACACGGCGGGGATCCGTCGCAAAGGAAAGACCCATCTGATGGCCGAGAAGCTATCGGTGATGATGGCGCGCCGACACCTGGAGATGTGCGACGTTGCATTGCTGATGATCGACGCAACCGAAGGCGTAACGGCCAGCGATGCCCACATCGGCGGCTATGCGCACGAAAGCGGTCGCAGCGTGATCATCGTGGTGAACAAATGGGATCTGGTGACGACGAAACGCACGGACGGTAAAGCGCCTGCGGACAAGAAAGTCTATGAAGAGCAGGTGCGGCACGCGCTGAAGTATCTGGAGTATGCGCCGCTGCTGTTTATCTCTGCTGCCGAAGGCCAGAATCTCGGCAACGTGATGCGAGAGATCGACCGCATTGGCCGACAGCGACGCAAGCGCGTTTCCACAGGCCAGATGAACCGCTTCCTGGACAAGATCGATTTCCAGCGGGCAACCGTGCCGATGGCTAAACGCGTGCGGATTTTCTATATGACACAGGCCGCGGTGGCGCCGCCAACGTTCGTGCTGTTTACGGATCGCCAGATCAAGCTCCATTTTGCCTTTGAGCGATTTCTGACGAATCAGATTCGCGAGGCTTTTGGCTTTGACGGCACGCCGATCTGGTTCAAGGTGAAGGCGCGTAAAGAATAGGCTCACGCCTGAGAACCTAGCTGCACCGCTCAGGAACGGCGGCGATAACGGATAAGGAATTCATAGCCGCTGTTGGGTGGAAATAAGCTGGCGATGTGGCGCAGCCGCTCTGCTAACGCTGGCGCGGCCAACAGCGGATATTCGCGCTCACGCAAGTCCTGGTAATCGACATCCGTGGCCAGCGAAAGCATATAGATCGCAAGTGCATCGGTGAAGGCAGCTTCTTCGTAGTTTTTGCGGGACTGCTCGTTGGTGGCGCTGCCGGTGGCTTCCGCTTCTGGCAGATGCACTTTGCGACGAGCATCCCAGGCATCGCGGCTGGTCTCGCCGCGGACGGCCGCTTGCGCCTGTGACCAGACAAGCTCGCCAAACGAAGTGGGGACACCAACGGCATCGACAAAGTTGTGTGCGACGTTGATGCAGAACTCGAAGATGAGGCCGAAGCGGTCTTCGGTGAGGCGAGTGGAAATGAAGACAGCCTGGATGGGGCCAAGCGTCAGATCGCGATGACAGATCGCGCGCTCTGCTCCCTCTTCCGAGTGTGCCGAAGCAACCATGAGTTCACTGCCCTCCAAAAGGACCAGAGGAACAAAGTAATAACAACGACCGGCAAGCGCGGGGGCGAGCAAACGCGGCACGGCACCGACTAGATGTTCCATCTCCGCATGCGAGATGCGCGCATCGGCCCAGCTTGTGAAGCGCAGGCCGTTGGGAGCGGTTGCAACGGTAGTATGCGCGGCCACTTTTTCGGCAGACCACAAATCGGGCTGAGCAGAGATCGTCACTGTTTTCTATACTAACCAAGCAGGCATGCGAATGGACAGATTGCACGTTCGCCGTAGCCCGGGCAGAAACATACACAGGGAGGAAGGATTGATGACAACCGAAGACAAAGCGGGGCATGAAGGCGGGACATTCCTGGGATTTCCGCTGGAAGGTTTTGGATTGTTCACCAGTTTGCTGCTGACTGCGGCAAGCGGTTTTTTCACGTTCTTTCTGGTGACGGCACTGTCGATCTTTACTCTTCTTTTCTGGAACCAACTGGGTCATCACAACGTGAACTATGCGGATACCTATCTGTATTGCGGATTGCCCGCCGCAGTGGTGGTGTGGACGATTGCGCTGCTGGTCTTCGGGCGGCTCTGGATTCTGGCCAGGATTCACGCCAAGTAAGTAATTATTCGTTCTCAAATGGCGGGTTTTCCTCTACACTCCGCCTATGGCACAGCAATGGAATTTTGATTCCCTGCATATCCGCGTTCTGCTGTTGACAGCGATCTTGGCTGGCGGACTGGTTGTATCAGCACAAAGCAATTCTGTGGCAGAAGACGCCAACCCGGCACTTGACGCAAGCATTCGCGAGATTCTTTCATCTCCGGAACTGGCACAGGCTCACATCGGTATCAGCGTGCGTACGTTGAACGGGCGTGAGATTTATGCTCTGCATGACCGGGAGCGATATACGCCAGCCTCGAATACCAAGCTGCTGACAACAGCGGCGGCGTCCGCGCTGCTGCCGGTGAATAAACTGACGTGGACGACGCGACTGGTCACCAGCGGCATGATCGACGGAAATGGGACATTGCATGGCGACCTTGTGCTGCTGGGGGCAGGCGATCCGACGATGAGTGCGCGGCCATACCCTTATCGCAGCAAGCACGAAGCCTCTGCGAATTCCCTGCCGGAGCGCGACCCGCTGGAGGCGATAGCTGCAATGGCGGATGCAATCAAGGCGCAGGGCATTCACGCGATTGACGGGGACGTGGTGGGCGACGACACGCTTTTCACCTGGGAACCGTACGGCGTGGGATGGGGATGGGACGATCTGGTGTGGAGTTACGGAGCACCCGTCTCCGCATTGACGCTGGACGACAATGTGGTGAGGCTGCACGTGAGCGGCAACGGGGATGGCACACCGACAGCCACATGGACACCTGCAACTCCGTTCTATACGCTGCAAAATACAGCGCGAGTGGCTACCGACGGAGTAACGGCGGAGCCGGGACTGGACCGCATGCCTGGGTCGCACATGGTACGACTGTGGGGAACGATTCCAGCAGGCGGATATGTGGCTCCGATGGCGATTGAGGATCCGGCGGAGTTTGCTGCGCGGACTCTGCTGATGCTGCTGACAGAGCGCGGTGTGAAGGTGACGGGCGCGGCGCGGGCGCACCATCGATTGAATGCGACAACGACCGACTACGCCATGGAGCAGGCGCTTCCAATGCAATTTCACCCGGTACAGATCAGCTCATTTTCTGCACCGGTGATGGGCAGACGCATATTAGCGGAGCACATATCGCCTCCTGTTGCCGAGGACATTGTGGTGACGAACAAAGTCAGCCAGAATCTGCACGCCGAACTGCTGCTGCGCATGCTGGGAAGCCTTCTGGGCAATGATGGCAGTTACGCACAGGGGGTACGCGTTGTGCGCCAGTTCCTGTTGAACGCCGGCGTAGCTCCGCAGGATTTTTTCTTTCATGATGGCTCCGGGATGAGCATGAGCGATGAGATCACGCCACGCGCATATACGACTTTGCTGGCCTATGCTGCGCATCAGCCTTGGGGAGCGGAGTGGCGAAGAAGCCTGCCGGTCGGTGGAGTGGACGGCTCACTGGATGCGCGCTTCGCAAAAACGGCGTTGGATGGAAAGATTGAAGCGAAAACCGGTTCGCTCAGCGAAGTGAGCACACTCAGCGGCTATCTGACTGCGGCGAGCGGCAAGACGCTGGTCTTCTCGATTTTGGTCAATGGACACCTGCCTGGCGATGAGCACGCTCATGCCACGACAGCGGCGATGGACCGGATATGCCTGGCAGTAGCAGCGGCAGAGTGAGCATAGCGCACGATAGAATAAGTGCGTGAGAAAGACGTACAGCAGGCAGATTCAACCTGGATTAGCGTTCCGTAACTTCAGAATCGCCGGTTCGCTCCTGCTCGCGGGGCTGCTGTTGCAAGGCTGCAAGCCATTGCCGCCATCCAAGCCTGCAAGTGAGTTTACGCAGCAGGAGGCGCGGGGATCTGCAGTTTTCCAGGCTCATTGCGCGCGATGCCACTATCCGACAACAACGCAAGGACTGCATGGACCGGGCTTGCAAGCATTGACGAAGATGAAAGCGATGCCTTCCGGAGCGCCCCCAACGGATGCGCGCATTACGCAGACGATTCTGTATGGACATGGAATGATGCAACCGGTGGCTGTGAGTGATACGGATCTGCGCGACCTGCTGGCATATCTGCACACGTTGTGATGCCATCCTGTGAAGGAGCAAAGAGGATGAACAAACCAGAACTGCCCGATGAGTTGCACATGAAGATTCCGATCAATCCAGCGACCGGGACGCAAGGCAATCCGCTTTTGCGCCTGCCCGGACTGATCTTCATCGGGCTTTATATGCTGGGACTTTCAGCGCTGGTGACGGTGCGCGTGGCAGCGCATCATGCGCACCCGCTTTATCTTGTAATTGCTATCCTGTTTGCCGTGGCCAGCTTCGGGCTGGTGCGGCTGTTTCGATGGGCATGGGCGCTGACGCTGGCGGCCGTCTTTTTGCCCATGAGCTACTGCCTGTGGCTGATTCTGCATCACGCGATGCCGCTTGAAGTGGGCGTTGTGCAGATCATTCTGAATCTGCTGCTGTTTCTCTATCTGGTGCGGCTTGAGGTGCGCGCTGCGCTGAGGTGAGCAGTCACTTTGAGTCAACTGCCGCCGACTGAGATTCTACGACTGCCGCGAACGTCGCCGCAGCAACAGAAATCGAAAGTGCATCACGATCGAGCAGCCGAGAAACAGGCCGGAGAAGAAATCAACAGCGAGATGCGCATGGAAGAGTTGCTGGGAAACAAAGATGCGCGGCAACACGCCAAGCACCAGACATAGATTGGCAAGCAGATATATCCGGCGGGCGCGCGGATTGTTTGTCTCATCACAGCAGCACATACTTGATTCTCCTGACAGCAGCTTTGAACATGGATTCAGTCGCGGAAACGATACCAGGCGAAGAGCGCCATCTTGGTCGAAACGATGACCAGCGCAACGGTCATCAAGGGCCAGTCCCACCGATGCTCAAAGAGAAACTCGTAATACCAGAGCAGGATGGCCAGCACACCGCCGAGGATGCCGGCATTCGCCGCGGCACGGCGGCGATGTTCGAGGAAACGTTCATCGACAAACTGCCGCAGAATGGGAATGCGGGCAAGAACCGGTGTATTCATGGCAACTCCTCCAGTTGAAAGATCGCTTCGACCGTGCGGTCGAATATCTGCGCCAGCCGTAAGGCAAGCTCCAGGCTGGGAACGTAGCGGTTTCGTTCAATCGAGATAATGCTCTGCCGCGAGACGCCCGCAAGAGCAGATAACTGCTCCTGTGACCATCCGTGCTCAATACGCAATTCCCGAATGCAATTGACCACCTGAATTTGCAGCAAATTGCTCTTTGCCTCAACCTGAATTGACTGTAACCAGCAAGACTCAAAATGTCAAGCATGCTTTACATTTTTGCTTTTTTGCTGCGCGTCAGTAGGTGTGGCTGAGGATATCTGCGGTAGGAAAGACCGAGGAAGAGCGCCGGATGTTTCCTGCCGAACCGAAGCCTGAGAGCGTGAGACCCCAGAGCAACTCGGATTCGTCACGCAGTGAACCCAGAGAAAAACGACGATAGCCTACGTTGATCCCACAGCAGTTCCAGTTATAGATCGCCTCTGCTCCGCTGTATTGCAACTGACTTTCAGCAAAATCGTAGCTGGTGTTGAAGCCGAGACTGAAGCCTGCATCCGAGGGTTTTCCGTAGTAAACGAAAGGCGTGAATTCGTGGCTTTGAGCGACGGATGCCGAGGCGCCGGATTCATCGACTGCGTTGAGCAGTGCCTGCCCTGCACCGAGAGTCATCCGGCCAAAGCTATAGCCGGCGTAGAGATTGTTGGCACCGAAGCGACCGGCTTTGGTGTCGTAATCCAAATCCCACTCGATGCGCATATTCGGAATGGCCTCAAAACGAATGCGGGAGAGAATAGGCGCGACGTTGCGGGCATTGGTGAGAAATGCTACGCCAGTGAGGTCGAGCGTGGTGTCAAAGACGTTTCGGCGGTTGGGAATGAGCGCGCCGCCGAAGGTGGGGTTGAAAAAGAATTTCTGAGCGATCCACCAGCTTGCCCACTCACGCTGCGGCGTCGGGCAGGGCGTGAGCGTATTTGTGCAGGTGGACGGCTGCGTGGAGCGCAGATAAAACCGCTGGGTAAGCGCGAAGCCAGCTTCGTTGGTATCAACGGCGATATCGGTGGTATCGAAGAGAAGCGTGTCTGGCTCGGAGTGAATGCCGGCAACATAGCGATAGAAAAGCTGCGGCTCAATGACATGCCGCATCTCGCGATGAAAGTAGGGGAGCAGGAAGTCGCGGCCAATCACAGGTGGACGAATATCCAGAGCAAACTCTGCATCAGTACGCGTGAGCGGATCATGGCTAACATACGGTACGCCACCGAAGTGCGTGCCGGTACGGTCAGGAATCTGACTGCCGGAGTACTGCGTGAGGCGCACTGCGGCCATGGGCAAGAAATTCCATTCACCCAGGTGAAGAGGCCAGATCAAATAGGGATACACGTCCAGCCGACCCACGTTATGAGAGTGAAAATTTGGCTCGGAGCGGCTGTAATCTCCAGTAGAGGAGCCGACTCCCCAGTCGATGGAAGAATGACCGATGGGCTGATCGAGAGCATCCCATCGCACATTGGGCAAAGAAAGAATTTTGACTTCCGGAACTGAAAGCACAGGAGCGCCACTGGCATTGCCGGAGGCTCCATAGCTCTCAAATCGGTCGAGACCGGCGGTGAGTACTCTGCCGTGATGATCGCTGGTAAGAGCCACGTCGCTGAGCACCTCAGAAGTAGTAGCCTGTGCCAGGTTTTCATCGAAAGCCAGACGAAAGATGTAACTGGAAAGATATTCAGCGTTTCCTGCAAAACGGGTATGGGACGTCAGGTTGCGACGACCCCAGGCAAGAATATCGGTTCCTCCTTGCGTAACCTGCGTCGGTACGGTGTTCCCAGGTAACAACTCTGAAATGCCGCGGTCAAACAGAGCATCCCAGCGCAGGTTGAAGGCATCAAGCCCACGACCCTTGTAGCGAAAATTGCCATTGGGCGCCCAGCCGCGATTACTCCAGTATTCGAGGCCGACCGTCGCGTCTGCACTGCGGTTGATGGCCCAGTAATATTCGTCTCCGAGGACGATGCCCTTCACACTGGAGTCGGCGAAGATGGGCAGAAGGAGACCAGAGCTGCGTCCCGAAGTCTGCGTGGAGTGCTTGAGCCAGGGAATGTAGAGCAGCGGAAGATGAAAGTATTCGAAAACGCTGTCCCGCATGGTCGCTGTCTGATCTTGTATTTCGATAGAGTGGGCAAGAAAATGCCAATCCGGCTTTGGTAGTCGGCATGAGGTCATGGAGCCATCGACGATGCGGAAGCTGTTCTCGCCGGTCTGGAGCAGGATACGGCCTGTAAAGATAAAAGGGTCGGGTGTCGTGTAAATACGGGATTGGCCAAGACGCCGCACACCAAAGCTGCCCACAACCTGATAGAAACGAGCGGTGTGATCGTCAGGGTGAATTTCGCCATGATCCGCAGTGAGAGAAACATCCTGAGGACCGCCGTCGAGCTGCACATGGCCACGGACGAGGATCGTATCCTTGTCCTGCTGATAGGTGACCGTATCGGCCTGTATGACGTAGCCACGCACGGTGATCACCACATTTCCCTCCAGCGTCCAGGTGTCGCCGGAACGAGTCTGTTCGCGTGCCTGCCAATGGATGGAGTCACCGGTAGAAGGCGGTTGAAGAACACGTGCAGTGGGTAAAAGCTGGCGACTTGGATCATCGGGGACAGACTGGATTCCGACTGCATGGCTGACTTCATTTCGCGCAGGGACGGAAGCACCGGCGGGGGTTTTGGCGGCGGGTAACGCATTAGTTACTAGCTGAGCGCGAATCTGCGCATGACACAGCGCAAACAGCGTGATACACCAAAAATAGTGAGGTCGCGTCACCGGATTCCTGCTCAGAATAGCAAAGTAGCGTAGTCCTGCGGTATGACGGTGAATGAGGCAAATCCGGTTGCAGTCAGAACCAGCGACTGAAAGGGAATGATTCTTGAACAAGACGGCGAACTACAACCGAGACTCCAGTGCACCCGACCTCTTTGACGAGGCCGCGGCAACACCAGAGCCCCCGGCATGGAAAGATGAAGTCAATCGCCGTCTGGCCGCACATCGCAATCGACAGAGTGCGCCGCAGACAGTCGCACCAGTGAAATCTTCGGAACGGCGCAACTCTTCGCGCGCGGCAGAAGCGGCTGCTCGGGTAGCAGCTCGCTATGCAAAGGCTCCGACATATCGCGATCTGTTTGTCGGCGATGCGGAAGCCGTAGTGCGTGCAGCAGGCGCAGCAGTCGAGGCAGCGCGCGACGCACAAGCAGCGGCCGAGGCGGTTCTGGCTGGGTTACAGGCACACTTGCCCGTGGCTGCCGATTCCGGTCCCAAAAATCAGACCCGATGGCAGGATGAGCCTGACGCGAACAGACCAGGGCAAGAGGCTTCCACCGGAGCGGCGATGCCGCGATGGCATGACACGATTCCCACTGCGGAAACTCGGGACGTGTGGGAAGAAATGCGTGTACAGCCCAGCTCCCACCAGGAATTCCTGCACAACGTATCCATGCGTGACGCCGCAACCGCGGACTCTCTGATCGAAGCGATCATCGAACCCGTACAAACCTCAGCGGCCAATCTGATTGAGTTCCCGCGGGAGCTGATAGCGCCGCGTAAGGCGCGTCCGCGACTTGCAGAGGGTCCATTTGGACAACAAACGCCTAGTCCACAGCTCAGCATTTTTGAGGTCGATCCCGGGTTGATGGCTGCAAACGCACCCGTTGAGGAGACCCATCCGCCGCAGTGGACGCGGATGGACTGGGAGCAGGGGGGGATGTATTTCACTGCAACAGATGCAGCATCTGAATCGCTCGAAAGTCGATCAGCAGAGGTGCTCGCGCAAGATACACTCTGGGAAAGTCTGCCGCATATTGAGCCGGACGAAATTCTTGCTTGTCCATCGCACCTGGATGAGCCAGACCGTACCGATTGGGAGATGCCGCAGACTGACTCCGTTCAAGCTGAAGCCGCTGCGCAGCAGAATGCAAACACAATCCATTCCATCGAGCTGTTTGTCGCCGGAAAAGCCGATCGTCTGCTTGCAGGGATCGTGGACTTTTGCCTGGTTACGCTGGCCTATCTGGGAGCAGCAACCGTGGTGCTGGCATCGACCGATCATCCTCTTTCATGCCTCATAGCGTTGGAAGCATCCGTGGCTGGCATCTTGATCTTTATTCTGGCGTATCTGGCGCTATTTTTCGCCTTCTCTGACCATGGAACGCCGGGGATGCGCTATGCGCGTATCGCGCTTTGCACTTTTGACGACAACAACCCCACTCTTCAGCAAAGCATCCTGCGAATTCCCGCGATGCTGCTGGCCGCGTTGCCGCTCGGTGCCGGACTCTTGTGGGCCGCGGTGGACCGCGACGGCCTTGGACTCCACGACCGGTTGTCGAAGACCTATCAGCGGAAATACTGAAGCAACTCGCTGCGATCGCGAACAAGAACGGACGTCAGGAAGTGCGCCCTACCAATCCTGCTGCGCGCGGAGCGCCGCTACGCCGGCACCCAGGATGCTGATGGCGTCATCGGCCCCGAGCACTTCGAGTGAGTAGCTTTGCAATGGACTCATGCGCACCATCATCTCCAGATGTTCCCGGAGCAGCTTGATATCGAGAAACCGGATATTCATTCCGGTGAAATAGAAACGCCCGGGACCACCAAGATGAATCGCCGTAGCGCAACCGGCAGCGAGTGCGCGGTGCCAAAGATCGACGAATTCACGACAGCGCGCATCACCCTTCAAGGCATTGGCAAACACATCTTCCGGCTCCATATCCATGAAGCGCAGTCGCATCGCGCGATTGCCCATGATGCCTTCGATATGACCAACTCCGCCACAGCCGCAGAAGCGCTCCTTCGGATCGAGAGTGACGACTGTGTGACCGCCCTCCCAAACACCGTCTGCAATGGGCCAACGCCCATAACCGATTCCGTTGCCGAGCGTCCAGACGCGGATGAGCCGGTCCAGGTTGCCACCGCGCGAAGCCAGGCCGGCAGCAACCGAGTCGGCATCGTTCAGGATGTGGACGGGAGCATCCAGCCCGGATTCACGCAAAACGGCACCAAGCGCCTCGCCCATGCGCAAACCTTTGAGTTGCGCCAGGTTCGGCGCATCCTGAACAACGCCTCCGCGGACAACACCGGGAACCGCTATGCCAATTCCTGAGACAGGATAGGCCGCAGCCTGAACAAGCGGCCTGATCTGCGCAGCAAGCAACTCATAAAGTTCGTTGGTGGGTACTCCGATAAGAGCATCCGTTTCCGAAGGATCGACGGGAAAACGAAGAGGCTCACCGGTCAAAGCCATCTGGCCATTTTCTTCCTGCAGGAGACCGGCAACGATGTGTTCAGTGATTACCACCCCTATGGCTGCAGTCATCGATACCCTCCAAAACTCCAGATTCTATGCCTCTGCGCAGACGACGGCAATCCTCAGTCGTTTTGATAGCGATGGAGACGACCAACACCGTTGAAGGCTGCAACCTTGTAGCATTCGGCAAGGGTGGGATAGTTGAAGACAGTCTCGATGAAGTAGTCCACCGTGCCGCCCAGGGTCATGACCGCCTGGCCGATATGCACCAGCTCGCTGGCACCCTCGCCGATGATGTGAACTCCGAGCACCTTGCGCGTATCGCGATGAAAGATGAGCTTGAGCCGACCAGTGGTGTCGCCACGGATCTGGCCACGCGCAACCTCACGGTAGTAGGCCATCCCGACCTCATAGGGCACGTCCTCTTCGGTCAACTGCTCTTCGGTCTTGCCGATAAAGCTGATCTCCGGAATGGTGTAGATGCCATAGGGATAAAAGCTGGGGTTGGAGATGGTGTTCATGTCGTTGAAAGCGCGAGCAACGGCGATTCGCCCCTGCTCCATGGACACCGAGGCCAGCGATGGGAATCCGATAACGTCGCCAACCGCGTAGATATTTGGAATATTCGTGTGGAAGTGCTCATCCACGGGAATGCGTCCTCGCGCATCGGCATGAATACCAGCAGCTTCAAGGTTGAGATCGTCAATATTTCCTTGGCGTCCAACCGCGTAGAGCAATGCGTCCCCTGAGACTTTCTTCTGACTTTTCAGGTTTGCAACTACGGTTCCGTCCGCAAGCTCTTCCACGCTGTCCAGTTCTTCGCCCAGACGCATGGTGACACGACTGTCGCGCAAGTGATAGCTGAGCGTCTCAATAATCTCCTGATCGGCGAACTCCAACAGTCGGTTGCGCTTTTCAATGACCGTGACGCGCACGCCCAGGATGGCGAACATGCAGGCATACTCAACGCCGATGACGCCGCCACCCACCACGATGAGCGTCCGCGGCAGCTTGGGCAGGTTCATGATGAAGTCGCTGTTGATGATGGTTTTGCCGTTGATGGGAACGCGATCCGATGATGCCGGCTTGGTGCCCACAGCAAGGATGATCCGCTCAGACTGAAGCGTAGACTCATTCTCCGGCCCGGAGACGCGAATCGTTTGTGGATCAATGAAGCTGGCTACGCCGTGAATGACGTCAATCCCGTTGCGCGAAAGCTGAGCTTCGGTGACATCAATCTCGGTTTTGATGACGCCCTGAACGCGAAAAGCGAGATCGTCGATGGTGATCTTCTCTTTGACGCGATAATTCATTCCATAAACGGTGCGATAGCTATAGCCGGAAAGATGCAACACGGCTTCGCGCATGGTCTTGGATGGGATCGTACCTGTATTGACGCAGACGCCACCCACAACTGAGCGCGACTCGACGACGGCGACACGCTTCTTCAGTTTGGAAGCAGCGACAGCCGCGCGCTGGCCAGAAGGGCCAGAGCCAACCACGATTAAGTCATATTGAACGGCGCTCATGCCAGAATCTCCACAAGGACAGGAAGTGAATGATTGCAAACCTCTCCTCAACCGGAGGCTAACACACTGACGATTCAAAACGAACGAACAGTCGCATGCACAGCCAGCGTCAGGGCACAATTCGTTTCGATGCCAAAATGGCAGTCGCTGGTTGGATTCAATGGCCTGATACCCAACAGCGACTCTGAAGCCGACTGGGCTGTCGCACTCCCACCCATCCCGTATCCTGGAGTTTCATCCTCTCTGCGGCGTTCAACGCACAGCGGAAACCGGACTCATTGAAGAAATGGGCGATGAAGCGGAATTTCCCCAGCGCCCTCCTTGCTGGCGCTCCTCGCCGATATGAAATTGGCGGATGACTCCGTCAAGATCGCTGGCGAGCACGGTGAGCTGACGACAGCCTTCGGCGGTCTCTTCCGACGCATGTGAATTTTCCGTGGCAAGCTGCGATATCTGTGAAGCTGATTCTGAAATTTCACCTGCTGCCGCTGTCTGCTCCGTAGCTGCCGTGGCGATGAGATGAATCATGTGCTCGACTTCGCGGGCAGAGGCGATGATCGCCTCCAGACTATTGCGGGCGCGTGAAGTCTCATCAATACCGCTCTCAACAGCAATCTGTGAACCCTGCATGAGGTCAAGCGTCTGGCGGGTCTCTTCCTGGATGCTTTCGATCGTGGCGGAGATTTCCTGGGTGGCGGAGCGCGTTCGCTCGGCAAGACGCCGGACCTCACCGGCAACTACGGCAAATCCGCGCCCGTGCTCGCCGGCGCGTGCGGCCTCAATGGCTGCGTTGAGAGCCAGCAGGTTGGTCTGTTCGCTGATCTCCTGAATGACGGTCACTACTTTTCCAATCTCCATGGAACGGCTTGCCAGCTCGTTCATCTTCCCGGCGACGGAAGCCGATGCGGAAGAGATACGCTGCATGGTCTCAGCAGCGGCTTGCATGACGGTTCCACCTTCGTTGGCTTTTTCCGCAGACTGGCGGCTGGCTCCGGCAGCAGCCTCGGCATTCTGGCTGATCTCGCCGATGGTGGCCGTCATCTCCTGCGCAGCAGCGGCAATCTGGTTGGTTCTGTCGGATTGCGCGTGGGTGTTTCCACTGGTTTCCCGGGTACGTACACTCAGCTCCTCGGCTGCGGCAGACAAAGTGCCAACCCCCGTGGCAACAGACTCGATGACGCCGCTCATGGCAGAGACACAGCGATTGAGTGCGCGTCCCAGGCGACCGACTTCATCCTCACCGCCGACTTCGACTCCAGCGGTCAAATCGCGCTCGGCAAGCTGCTCCAGCGCGCGCGTGACGGCGACCAGAGGCGGTGCGATCATCCGCGTGAGGATTAACCCGATGACGACGCAAAAAAGAAGCACAAAAGCGGAGACAGCGAGCGTAATCCACGTGGAGCGACTTGCCGTGGTGGCTGCTTCCATCGCGCTGGCTGTGCCAAAGCGCAGATTGAGCTGACGCGTCTGGTCGATCTCCTTCAATGCCTGATCGAAGGACTTCACTGCCGCATCGGACATGATCTGGTCCAGCGCATCGCCCATGTTGTTACTGGAGACATCGGAAAGCACACGAGCGGCAATCTGGTTGTAACGATCCGCTGTCGCGCTGAACTGGTTGTACATCTCGCGCTCACCGGGATAAGCAATCATGGGAATATAGCTTTGCAGCGCTCGGTTGTAGTCCTCCCTCGCCTGCTGATAGCGCTGTTGCTCCATCTGGCGGCAATCGGATGCGGGGCAGAGGAGCAGTGCCAGTTCCGCGCGGCGGCCTGCATTGAACGCGGTGTCAATTGATCCAAGAGTAATCAGGGAAGGAAGAGTATTGTCACGAACGTCTGCTGCCTTTTCTGTGACGGAACGAAAGGCAAGAATCGTGAAGCCTCCAAGCAGGAGACAGAGCAGGCAGACCAGCCCAAAGGCGGCCGTAAACTTGCGGGAGACGGGAAGGTTACGGAAAAAAGTCATTGAGAATGCTCCTCGACAAAGATCGGTGCCCCGTGTGAACGCGTAGCGCAGTGGCAAGTGCGAGTTTGCTCAACCATGGCACCTGCCAAACAATGTATATGGCCTTTATCGGTGCGAATGGAAGCAACTTGAATGTGGACCAGACGGCGATAATCTGAAGGATGAGTCGGCGACAAGCGCGGTCGAGCCAAATTCGCGGATAATAAGGAGAGTTGATGCTCGATCCGAGGAGAGATGGCTGCCGGATAGAGAAAACGGATGAAGCGGGGGAGCCGACGATGAGATTTACAGTGCAGGATCTGGAGCGGGAAGCAGTCGATTTTTCCGTTGAATTGCCCGCTGGAGCGATTGACTTCGGCGAAGAAGCAAGCCTGGTTGACAACTTGCACGCTGACGGACGCGCCGAGGTGCTGCATGAACAGCGCGGCCCGGACGAAATTGTTGCGGATATTCGACTTCGGGGACACTTTGCCGGAGAGTTTGAGGTTCCCTGCGCACGCTGCGTCGAGCCTGTGCGACAAGCGCTTGCCGCGGAGTTCGATCTGCTCTTTCGCCCTCTTGGCGTCGATGAGGCGGGTGCGGAGCGTTCGATCTCCACACAGGAGACGGAAATCGGGTATTATGAAAAAGGTAGTATGCAACTGGAAGATGTCCTGCGTGAGCAGGTTCTGCTTGCATTGCCTGCCAGAACACTCTGTCAACCGGAATGCAAGGGTCTCTGTCCCGTCTGTGGCCAGAATCGAAACGAGTCAAGCTGCGGCTGCTCGGAACGTGCGGTGGACCCCCGTTGGAGTCCACTCTCCAAGCTGGAGAGTCGCTCCTGAGGGTTGATGGAGAAGCGGTTCAAGTCGGCTGTAAGTCGATGAGTAGTTGCCCGAAAGGAATTTGTCATGCCTAATCCGAAACGACGTCACTCGAAGCGTCGCACGGCGCTCCGCCGGTCCCACGATTTTCTGACCGCCGGATCGCTCTCCATTTGCCCGAACTGCCAGGAAAAGAAGCTCCCGCATCGCGCATGCCCCAAGTGCGGCGAGTACAAAGGCCGCGCAGTCCTGGAAAGCAAGACCGCAGTCAGCTAATCCTTCGCCTCCAATGGCAAAATTGATCGATATCGCGCTCGACGCATTCGGCTCGGACAAAGCACCCGAGCCGGAGATCCGTGGAGCAATTCTGGCTTGTAAATCCCTTCCTGTGCGGGTTCACCTGGTCGGCCCGGAGCCGGAGTTACGCGATCTTCTGGATGAATATCTGGAAGACGAGGATTTGCCGATCCAGATTCACCATGCCTCCGAACGGATCGGCATGGAAGAAAAGGCCGCCCATGCTGTTCGCACCAAGCGAGACAGTTCCATGCGAGTGGGCCTGAAGCTGGTGCGTGAAAAGAAAGTTGCCGGCTTTGTGACGGCCGGAAACACCGGCGCGGCGATGGCAACAGCCAAGATGGTGCTGGGCGCGATTCCCGGCGTGGATCGTCCTGCCCTCACGGCCCAGATGCCCACGGTGACCGGATCGCCGTGTGTCCTGCTCGATGTTGGCGCCAATGTCGATTGCAAGGCTCACAATCTGGAGCAGTTCGCGATCATGGGCGAGATGTTTGCGCGCAGCGTGCTGAAGATTGAACGACCGCGCGTAGGCTTGCTTTCGATCGGCGAAGAAGAATCCAAAGGCAACGAACTCACACGTGAGGCTTTTCCGCTGCTTCGCGCGCTCCCAATTCACTTTACCGGCAATGTCGAGGGGCGCGACATCTTCAACGGAAGCGCTGATGTGATTGTCTGCGATGGGTTTATTGGCAATGTGGCACTCAAAACCGGAGAAGGCATTGGCCGCTTGTTTCGCGATCTGTTACGCGAGTCGCTGACGCAAACCGTGACGGCGCAGGTGGGCGCGATGCTCTCGCGCAAGGCATTCAACAACTTCAGACGCAGGCTGGACTACAACGAGTATGGCGGCGCTCCTCTGCTGGGAGTACGCGGCATCTGCATCATTGCGCATGGCTCATCAAACGAAATTGCTGTTTTGAATAGCATCCGCGTTGCCATGGAGTTTGCGCGAGCGGAGATCAACAGCCATATCGAGCATGAACTTGCTAGTCGTCCGCATACGACGACAAATACCGCTTCCGATGAGATTGCAGTGCAATAATTCTTTCGCACGGGAGTCAGACTTGTCCTCGCCGCAGCTTCTTGAACAACTGGACCAGGCGTTACCCCTGCTGGCATGTCCAGTCTGCCAGTCAGAGCTTCGACGCTCCACACTGGATGCCGGAACCGTGAAAATTCACTGCCAAGGGTGCGGACGCGAGTATCCGGTGAAAGACGGAATTGCCGTGCTGATCTCCGAAAGCGCCCGAAAAACAATTATCGAAGTAGATAAAATGGCCGGACAATCGCCGCTGCAAGCACCATCGCAGCGATGAGCGCCAGTGCAAGCAAGGCATACAACAGATACAGGTTGGGCCCTTCAGACTGCGTTGCGTCCTTCTGCTCGTTTTCAGGGTAATTCTGGTTTGTCTGCTCTTGGCTATTCATTGTTGACTACTCATATTTCAAGGACTCCACCGGATCCATTTGCGCCGCGCGTGTCGCCGGCACAGTTCCAAAAACTACTCCGACAATGAGAGAGACGCCAAGAGCTGCCAGGATCGACCAGGGGGAGATCGGAATGGAGTAGCTGGTGAAGACGCGGACGCCCAGTGGCAATCCTAAACCAAGCAGAGTACCCACCAGTCCTCCGGCCAGCGAGATCATCACGGCCTCGGTCAGGAATTGCAAGCGTATCTCGCGCGAGGTAGCGCCCAGCGCCTTACGAATTCCAATCTCGCGAATGCGCGAGCGTACGTTGGCCAGCATGATATTCATAATGCCGACGCCGCCGACAGCCAGTGTCACCATCGCCACCGCGATCAGCACGGCAGTGAGTCCAGTTGCGATGCGACCAGCCATCGTGAGGACCTCGGTGAGCGTCGTGGTGCGATAGACCGAGCTTGGTTTATGGCGGGATTTGACGATGCGCACAATCGCCGTAGCGGCATCCGGCACATCGCTCATGCTACGCATGGAAAAATAAATCTGCTTCACATTGTCGGTTCCGGTGAAGTAGCGGGCGACCGAGTAAGGAATCAGAATCGTGTTGTCCGTCAGCTCCGACTGGCCAAAGTCATCGACCGATTCTTTGAACGTTCCGATGATGGTGAACGGAATGCCGCTGATGGAGAAGCTCTGACCGACGGCTGCATCGGCGGAGCCAAACATCTGCTTCGCAAAAGGAATGGTGACAACAGCACACTTGATGTGTGCGCTTTCATCCTCACTATCCATGAAGCGGCCCTGGGTGACGATGAGGTTGCGAACCCGAAGATAATCCGGAACAACGCCCAGCACCAGCGTGTCCTTCACGACCCCGCCGCCAAAGGCAATGCGGTCGTGCATCTCCAGAACCGGTGATGAGAACTGGACGCTGGGAAGCTGCGCCTGGACGGCGCGCTCATCTTCGCGCGTCAGATAGTCGTTATACTCAACGTTCTCCGTACCGACGGCGCCTCCCCCGGCATACTCCAACTCAACCATGTTGGTGCCGATCTTCTGGATGAGGCCGAGAGCATATTGCCGCCCGGTCAAGCCGATGGTGACGACAAGGATGACCGAGGCCGAACCGATGACCATCCCCAGCGCAGTCAGCGCAAAACGCGCTTTGTTGGCGCGGAAAGAGTCGATGGCCAGACGCACCGTCTCTTCCAGAGCGATGGTGCGGCGCGCGCTGCGCAGCGTCGCGCGAAACTCTTCCATGCGTTGATGTTCGGCAGTCGTCATCAGGTCGTTGGCTGGCCGTTTTCAATCGCCGTAATGCGGGCGAAGTGCGGCGCAGTCTCTAGCTTACCTGTTCGATGCTCTTGCCCGCGATTTAGCTTCGCGATTCCACTTCACTGAGGGTCATACTTGTTCAGCCAAAGGAGTTCGTCACGCAGCTTGATGTAGCCATGCCAGGGATTGTTTCCGAGGCCATGTCCCTCGCCCGGAAAGACCAGAAAGCTGTGCGGTATGTTGAGCCGCTGCAATGCGCGCTCCAGCGTTACACCCTCCAGATAACTGACGCGCACGTCGTGATTGCCCTGCACGATGTGAGTCGGCGTGCGCACGCGATCCATGCGGAAAAGCGCAGCCTCGGACTGATACAACTCCGGCTGCTCCCAGGGAGCGCCGTGCAGATACCACGCGTCGTCGAAGGAAACGTCGTCGTTACCCCAGTTCGCTGCATGCTCGACGGCTCCGGCACCGGTGACTGCGGCCTTGAATCGTGTTGTCGCCGTGATGAGCCAGTTGGTCATATAACCGCCATAGCTGTATCCGCCCACGGCGAGTTTGTCAGGGTCGGCGATCCCGTCTCGAACCAGGGCATCGACGCCAGCAAGGATATCCTCGCCAGGCTTGGAGACGATGTGCGGCGCGATCTGGAGCACGAAATCGTCACCATAGCCGGAAGAACCGCGATAGTTGGGTCTGAAAACGAGCCAACCCTGAGAAGCAGCCAGTGTTGCCCAGTCATACCAATCGGCGCCAAAACGGTCTCCGTCCGCGTCGGCTGGTCCACCGTGGATCAGCGTCAACATGCGCAGGTGCTTTGCGTGCTCCTGTCCAGGCGGAAAGATCAGTACACCTTCAACAGGCGTTCCATCCGGTGACTTCCAATGGTATGCGCGCCAGGTGGGCTGCGCGCGCTCGGCAAAGACAGGATTAAAGGCGGTCAAAGCGGTGAGTTGATCCGGATGAAGCGCATCAGCGGCAAGATAAGCCTGGACCGGATGGTTGATCGACGATTGCAGCACCAGCAGCGCATGACCCGAGCGCGCAGCAGAAAGCGCGGTGTATGAACCGGACTTGCCAGGCAAAGCGACCGCGTGCGCGCCGTCAATTCGATACAGTTGCTCGGCTGTGCCTTTCAGGCCAAGAGCAACTTCCTTGCCATCGGAAAGAACGTCAAAATTCTCAAACGAGCCGATGAAATCGCTGCCCAGCCGCGTGATCTTCCCGGTCGCAAGCTCCATTTGATAGAGCCTGCCCTGCACGTCGCGATAGGGGCCTTCGAGCGAGCCACCTGCGGCGTGGACGATGAAGTTGAGCGCATGCGAATCGGCAGTCCAATGGAGTCCATCTTCGAGCGCCTGATTGTGCGTGAGCTGACGCGGCTGGCCGCCGGTGGCAGCTAC
>JAJZHE010000144.1 GCA_021804655.1 Acidobacteriota bacterium | reverse complement strand
ACTCATCGTGGGCAATCATCGCGCATTTTCTCTCGCACTCGTTACTTGCAGCTTCTCGCTTATCCCGCGCATTGGCTCCGCCGCGCGGTTTCGCCAAAGCTGGCGCAGCGTTGTGCTCCATCCCGTCGGAGTGCTGACCGCGCTGGTTTTGCAATGGACAGCACTCATACGCAAGCTGACGGGAAAGCCTGCTTCCTGGAAGCAGCGGAGTTATCCGGTCCGATAGCTCCGGCGCGGCGCAAAATCAGTTCGTGCTGATATGCGTATGCAGAACCTCTACGCTTGAGGGAACGGTAACCCCTTCACTTTGTTCCGCAGTGATGAATACATCCATATCCTTCGACACGGTCTCCAATTTCAATTCGCCCCTCAGATTCTTGTCTACGCCGATGGCTCCCTGCTTCAAAGCCTCGCCCCCGTTGGGGCGAATCCAGACTAGATAACTGTGCTCTGAAGGAGTCAGTCTCGACGGCTTGGCCAGATGATTCACCTTGATATCCAACATGGTATTTCGGTTGTCCTTGTTTTTATGAACGCTCACCAATCCCGTAGCCCCTGGAACGATAGAGTCCGCGGTCATTGGAAAAACCTTGCCGGAAGACATGGGCCAGATCAACAGAGACGATGCAATGACGATAAAAACTTTCATATTTCCTCCAAACACAGTCGAGCCGCGCAGTTGTCTGCTCAGGCGATCTCGATCTCCACGCCAGGCATGCAGTAGACATACAAGAATGCATGTACCCAATCAGTATGGAATGCAATGCTATTCACGTGCTGGCCAGAATTGCTCTTCCTGAATTGCCCAATCTGCTTTCATCTTTGGAAACCACGACACTCCAAGCCGTTCGAGACAAGCTCGTGGACACATACAACGTCGAAATACAATCAGTGAAGAGGTATCTGAGACAGATGCATGCGCGCCACAATCGGACTACGCCGCAATTCGAGTCTGGAGTCGCGGCCATTGCCCTTCTGTGTGGCCTTTTCGCCGCGATTGGTCTTCCGGTTTTTGCTGCGCCGCCTCCCAACCCAATGAATCGCGCGCAGAATCATGGCACATACGCGCAGAAGCTCGACGCCGCGCGCACAGCATATTTTCAGGTGCTGACCACGGGCAGCCGCGACGCTGACCACGCTGCGCACCAGGCGCTGAGCGATCTGGAACACGCGTTTCCAGGCGACCCGACAGCCGAGGTTTACCACGGCAGCCTGGAACTGCTCGATGCCGCGCATGACTGGCAGATATGGAATCTTCATCGGCAGGCCACCGACGGCCTGCTGCGCCTGGACCACGCCGTCGCCGCTGCGCCGGACGACGCCGAAATCCGCTTCATGCGCGCCGCCACAAGCTGGCATCTGCCCGCTTTCTATCACCGCCGTCCGCAGTGTGAATCCGATTTCGCCTGGCTTAGCGGCCGTGCTGTCGCCAGCGCGCGCCAGGGAACTCTGCCGCCGGAGCTTGCCGCAGCTTCCATGAACTACTGGGGACGAATTCTCGTTCGACGCGGACAATCCGACCGTGCACGCACAGCCTTTCAGCAGGCCATCCAGATTGCTCCGCAAAGCCCCGGCGCGCAGGACGCCGCACGGCGCCTGCGCAGCCTGCAATAGCAGAAACTTCCCATTCAAGAGCGCGACGGAACTGCAAGTGGAAAGCCACCACCCCACAAGCAAAATCATATTCATATTGACGAATATGTTGAATGGACATATATTCGTATTTGTAAATATGAATGGAGGCTTTCCTTGGCAGAGAAGATACTTCAAGCGGTGCGATCAAAGTATGCGGCAGTCGCCAACAGCACGCTTTCCAGCGAGCACGAAGGCGTCAAGGCGATTGCAGAAGCCTTTGGCTACAGTGAGCAGGAACTGACCTCCATTCCTGCCGATGCGAATATGGGACTTTCCTGTGGAAACCCCACCGCGATTGCCTCCCTTCGTTCCGGAGAAGTGGTGGTCGATCTCGGGTCCGGTGGCGGACTGGATGTCTTCCTGGCCGCGAAACAAGTGGGGCCAAACGGCAAGGCAATCGGTATCGATATGACGCCGGAGATGATAGAACGCGCCCGGGTAAACGCGCAGAAGGGCAGCTATACCAATGTCGAGTTTCATCTGGCAACGATTGACCATCTCCCGCTTGCCGACGCATCGGTGAATTGCGTCATCAGCAACTGTGTCATCAATCTCGTGCCGGACAAGCCGGCGGTCTTTCGCGAAATTGCGCGCGTACTCAAACCGGGCGGCCGTTTGGCAGCCAGTGATATTGCGCTGAAGCTCGACCTGCCGGAAGCTGTGGCGCAAAGCATGGCTGCCTATGTGGGCTGCATTGCCGGAGCAATCCGGATCGAAGACTACGCGAAGCAACTGAAAGATGCAGGCTTTGAACACGTCCAGATTGTGGAGAGCAAAACGGATCTCAACGCGTATCGCAAAGTTGAAAACCAGGCCGGATGCTGCTCCCCGGCGATGCAGGAATCCCAGACTTCGGCTTGCTGTTCTCCGAACGCAGTTCATTCCTCCCCAGTGCACGAAGATTTGAAAGCTCTGCTCTCTGCGTACGACGTGAACTCTGCCGCTGCGAGTGTCAAGGTCTATGCCGTCAAACCGGCACAGTCCAGGACTTGCAGCGGATCAAACTGCTGTTCGTGATGATTCATCTTGACGGATGATCGAGCCTGCTTCTCAGGATTTTTTCAGCGGCTTCCGCGCAAAATAGTAGAGCGAATACGCCAGCGCGGCAAACATCACGACAGAAACCCAGTCATGTTGCAGCCAGGTATCCTGCGGCAACTGGATGGGCAGCGTCGTTCCGCTCAGCGACTCATACGCCTTGATCGCCACGCCCAGCAGACCCATGATGCCGCCTGCTGCAATCAGCCCCGAGGCGTACAACGATCCGCCGCTGACTTCGCTGTTTTCGGATGCTTCCCCGGTTTTTTCCAGCGCGCGATCCACCATCCAGCGCATGACTCCGCCAACAAAGATCGCCAGCGTCGTTCCGATCGAAAGATAAGCGCCGACGGCAAATGTCAGCGACCTGACCCCCAGCAGTTCCACGCCAATCACCAGGAAGACGCCCATCAGGACAAGGCCCCACGGCAGCTTGCGGCTCAGGATTCCGTTGATCACGGTCGCCATCAGCCGCGCCTGCGGGGCCGCCGCTTTTTCACTGCCGATTCCTTGAATCCACTGCACCTCGATTCGCTTCGTCTGCGGCGAATACAGATACTTTCCATCCGCCAGCACCGACGAGCCAATCGCATTCAGCACCACGTAGTCGCTGCCATGCAGGACCGCACCGCCGGTGACGGTAAAGTTTTTTGGAGCATGCGCATCATGTTCAATCTCCACGCCCTCATGGGGCTGCGACAAGTCCCACGCCTGCGGAGCCGAGCGAAACTCCTGAAACGCCGTATTCATCGCCGTCAGCGTGAATCCGATGATCACCGTCGAGACGCAGACACCAATCATCAGCGCAATCTGTTGCAGCCGCGGCGTCGAGCCAACCAGATAGCCCGTCTTCAGGTCCTGGCTTGTGTCGCCCGCATTGGAGGCTGCAATGCACACTGCGCCGCCAACCGTAATGGCCAGCGCGCCATAGGCCGGGGTCGTCCATCCCTTCAGCAGAAAGACCGCCGCTGTCGCCATCAGCGTGGCAATCGTCATCCCGGAGACGGGACTTGCCGAACTGCCCACAATCCCCACAATCCGCGCACTCACCGTCACAAACAGAAACCCGAAGACCACCACCAGCAGCGAAGCCGCCAGATTTGCCCACAATCCCACGTACGCCCCGGGAATCGGATGCAGCTCCAGAAACAAAAACATGATGACGACCAGCGCAACGGAACCGCCCAGCACCACGCTCATTGGCAGGTCGTTTTCCGTGCGTCCGGTTTTTGCAGCCGCTCCGCGCCCCGAACGCATGGATCGGACGCCGCCGACCAGCGCGCCGACCAGCGTCGGCATCGTCTTCAGCAGCGTGATCAGTCCCGCTGCCGCCACTGCGCCCGCGCCCATCGGGCGAATATACGTGGACCACAGATCGCTCGGCGTCATCTCGCTGATCAGCCGCGTTCCCGGATACACCGGATGTTGCAGCACCCTGCCGAAAAACGCGATCAGCGGCATCAGCACCAGCCAGGAAATTGCGCCGCCCGCCACCAGCACGCCCGCCACGCGCGGCCCGATGATGTAGCCGACGCCGAGATACTCCGGCGTCACATCCGCCCGAATCGCCGCACCTTTCAAGATGTGCTGTGGCCCGAAGTCCGGCTCATAATTCGGCGTCGCCGGCCAGGCCGCCAGCAGGTTGTCGTTCTGGAAGAGCGTATACAAACCGCCCAGCCCCAAACCGAAGAAAACTCTGCTGGCAAACGATCCTCCGCGGTCTCCGGCAATCAGCACATCGGCGCACGCTGTCCCCTCCGGATAGGTCAGCGTTCCATGCTCTTCCACGATCAACTGCCGCCGCAGCGGAATCATGAACAGTACGCCGAGCCATCCACCCACCAGCGCCAGCATGAAGATGCGCGCATACTCCAGATCGAAGCCCAGAAAGATCAGCGCGGGCAGCGTAAAAATGACCCCCGATGCAATCGACTGGCCCGCATTGCCTGTCGTCTGCACGATGTTGTTTTCCAGGATCGACGACCGTCCAAAAACGCGCAGAATGCTGATCGACAGCACCGAAATCGGAATCGATGCGGCCACCGTCAACCCCGCCCGCAGCCCCACATAGACCGTCACCGCACCAAACACTATCCCGAAGATCGATCCCAGCAGCAGCGCTCGAAAGGTAAACTCCGCCGGCGCCTGCTCAGCCACAACATACGGACGAAAGGTAGACACGCAACTTCCTCCTCAAATGAATCCTCATCACATATACACTCAGCCAGCACCTGCGACTATAGATGATTCCCCGTTCGCTCGTGAATCTCGCCCGGATTCACTCCGCAGGAACAAAATCCCATAAAACCCGCCACCCCCGTGCATTTCAGGATGGATTTCTTCCATGACTCTGCATATACTGGTGGCCATAGCGGTACGCAGAATTTGAGCGACTGCAAAACAGGTTTGTGAGGTGCGAATTCAGTAGCATACCTCGTCCCGAGCCGATCCCGCCCACGCGCAGCTTCCGCGCAGAAGCAACTCTAGTTCCTGCGCCTGCTCAATCCGCTTTCCGGCACTCTCTCGCCACGCTTTCCGGTCTTCTGCTCTCATCGCTTGCTTCTGTTCTCTCGCCCGACTCCTGCTTCTTTTGCGATCAGCCACTCATCCGCCTGTCCACCACTCCCGTCTGCGAAGACTGCTGGACATCCATCAACACAACGCAGTCCTGCGTCGATCCCTGCTTCCGCTGCGGCGCTTCCCTTGCTGCCTTCGGCTGCTTTTCTTCGCCCGATCCATACTGCCGCGTCTGTCGTCTTGCGCCTCCGCCGTTTGTCCGCGTCGTCAGCTTTGCCACCTACCGCGATGAGCTACGCCTGGCCATCCACGCGCTCAAATATGCCCACATTCGTGCCATGAGCCGACCTCTTGGCCGGAAGCTCGCGCAGGCCATCGCCACGCTGGCTCCCGACGCCCCGCAACAGATGCTCGTCATTCCCGTACCGCTGCATCCGCGGCGCCAGCGCGCACGCGGCTTCAACCAGGCGCGTCTGCTTGCCACTTCCGCGCTCAGCACCCTGCGCAGAACCCATCCCGATTGGCAGCTTACGCTTTCGCCGACTTCGCTGGTACGCCAGCGCCAGACCACTCCGCAGGCATCGCTCACTCCTCGCCAGCGACGCGTCAACCTCGATCGCGCCTTTCATGTTGAGCGTCCTCAGCAGATCAAAGGCCGCGCCATTCTGCTCATCGACGACATCGTGACAACGGGAGCCACCGCCCGCGCATGCGCACAATCCCTGCTCGATGCCGGAGCCGCCAGCGTTTCTATCGCCGCACTGGCCCGCGCACAGATGAGCTTCAACCGCGGCCACTGGACTACGGAAGACGCCGCGGACGCGCAGCTTGCGTCCGGATTTGCCCCGGTTCAGGCATCTCTGGACGATCGCAATGCTACGACGCCTCATCCCACATAAACCTCACGGCTCACGCAGCCTCAACTCATGGAACGGGAGATCATCCGCACCAGCAACCACGAACCACTTTGACGAGGAGATTCCGATGTCGCTTGGAAAAGCCATGATCCACGCCCGCAAGCAGAAGTCACTCGCAAAAGCCGCTCGCGTCGTTCCTCCCGAGGGCCAGAGCTGGACGCAATCCGGCCAGGTGCTCCAGATGCCGGTTCTTGTCCTCAACGCATCCTATGAACCCATCAATATCTGCGGCGCGCGACGCGCACTTGTCCTCGTGCTCAAAGGCATTGCGCGCACGGAAGAGGAGCACGGCATCCTGCTCCACGCCCAGCGCAACCGCATGGCCATGCCCTCGGTCATCCGGCTGCTGGAGTATCGCCGCATCCCGCACCAGACCCGCGCTCTGTCGCGCAAAAACATCCTGCTCCGCGACCGCAACACCTGCCAGTACTGCACTGTCGTGCTGCCGCCCAACGAACTCACGCTCGATCACGTTGTCCCGCGCTCCCGCGGCGGCAACTCCACCTGGGAGAATCTTGTCGCCTGCTGCCACGCCTGCAACCGCCGCAAGGGCAATCGCCTGCTCAGCGAGATCGACGACATGCAGTTGCTGCGCGAGCCGCGACCCTTCAGCCTCCACACCAGCCGCCAGATCATGCGCATGCTTGGCCGCGGCGACGACCGCTGGCGCAAATACCTCTT
>JAJZHE010000143.1 GCA_021804655.1 Acidobacteriota bacterium | reverse complement strand
CTTGGTGTTCCCGTCGTCGCCACTCCGCTCAACGGCATGGATGCGCTGCTTTCCATCGTCCAGATGCCCAAAGGCGTCCCGGTTGCTACCTTTGCTGTCGGCAAATCCGGCGCGGCCAATGCTGCACTCTTTGCCACGCAGATGCTCGCCGCCCAGTCGCTTGCCATCGGCGATTCCATGCTTGCCCAGCGCCTGGCCGAATGGCGCGCCGCGCGACGCGATGAAGCGCTCGCCGGGGAGCTTCCTCTGTGAGCCATTCATCCCGCTCGTTTTCGTCACGGACCGTCTCGTCCTCCATCGTTTCGACTCACGTCGTTCAGCCCGGAGGCTGGCTAGGCATCCTCGGCGGCGGACAGCTTGGACGCATGACCACCATGGCCGCGCGCACCCTCGGCATCCACACGCGCGTCATGGACCCCGATGCGCACTGCCCAGCCAGCTTTGTTGCCGATGAGGTTGTCGTCGGAGTCTGGACCGATGTCGAGGCGGCTGCACGCCTGGCCAGCGGCGTCGGAGCCGTCACTTTGGAAATCGAGCAGATTGGCGTCCCCGCGCTCACTCGCGTCGCCCAGCTTGCGCCTCTGCGCCCCGGGGTTGAGCCGGTGCGCATCATCCAGGACAAATCCCTCCAGAAAAGCTGGCTCGCCGAGCACGGATTTCCAGTCGGGGATTTTCGCATCGCCCGCTCCGCAGACGAGCTTGTGGACTCCGTCCATGCCCTGGGCGGACACGTCTTCGCCAAGGTTGCACGCGGCGGCTACGATGGCCGCGGACAGGCTCGGCTGGGCGTGGACCGGCCATCCAGCGAAGAAGAAGTTCGCAGGACCTGGAAGACGCTCGCAGCCGAGGTTGTCGTCGCCGAAGCGGCGCTTGACCTCGCTCTGGAGATCAGCGTCATGGCTGCTCGAAGCCCGTCCAGCGAGGTGCGCAGCTACCCGGCAGCGCGCAACCATCATGAGCGGCAGATTCTGGCCTGGAGCGTGCTGCCCGCCGATGTGGACCAGCGGCTGGAAGCGGAGGCCGAACGGCTGGCGCGCGAGATTGCCGAAGGACTTGGGATCGAAGGGCTGGTCTGTGTCGAGATGTTCGTCACGCGCGACGGTCGCCTGCTCGTCAACGAACTCGCTCCACGCCCCCACAACAGCTATCACCAGAGCGAGCGTGCCTGCGCCACCAGCCAGTTTGAGCAGCTTGTTCGCGCTGCCTGCAATCTGCCGCTGGGCGCGACGGAACTGGAGCAACCGGCGGCGATCCATAACCTGCTGGGCGAGGTGTGGCTGGATGCGCCGGGCGGCGTGCCGGACTTTGCCAGTGCGCTGTCCATTCCCACCGTCCGCCTGCACCTCTACGAAAAGCACGAGCCTCGGCGCGGACGCAAGATGGGGCACTTGTCGGCGACGGGCGTGAACGGTGACGAGGCGCTGGAGCGGGTGAAGGAAGCATATCGAAGGTTGCTCGGTTAATCATTGCATGCAGAGGATGCACCACTGCGTGGGGCAGCCGCGCGCTTTGTACGCCATGCGCGGTTGTGGTGCTTCCTTTGGTCGCGGGTGGGCTTTGGCTGAGGACGATGGGAAAAGCAACAGCAGATTCCCTTCGGGAATGACAACAAGAAAGACAAAAGCAACAACAAAGGCAAGAGCAGAGGCAAAAGCAACAGCAAAGGCAAGAACATCAGCAGAAGCAAGAGTGACAGCGGATTGGCTTTGGGGAGTGGCAGGGCAAAGACAGATGAAATGAAGAAAGGCGGTGGAGAGTGACTCCACCGCCATGGTTTTTGTGTGGATGCCGGATTATCGGCTGGTGGCCAGTGAACGCAGCACATATTGCAGAATTCCGCCGTGCTGGAAATAGGCGATCTCCTGCGGCGTATCAATGCGCACATGCGTCTGGATCGTGCGCTTTGTTCCGTCCGCAGATGTCGCCGTCACCGCCAGCGTTTTGCCGTCGGCGAATCCTGACTTCAGCATCGCCTTCAATCCAACAAAGCTGAATGTCTCCTCGCCCGTCAACCCCAGAGAATCCACCGTCTCGCCCAGCGCGAATTGAAGCGGCAGAATCCCCATCCCCACCAGGTTGGAGCGGTGGATGCGCTCGAAGCTCTCGGCCAGGACGACGCGGACGCCGAGCAGGCGCGGACCCTTCGCCGCCCAGTCGCGGCTGCTGCCGGATCCGTACTCCTTGCCCGCCAGAATCACCAGTTGCGTGCCACGCTCGGCATACACCACGCTTGCGTCATAGATTGTCGTCTCCATGCCCTCTGGCAGCAGACGGGTAAATCCGCCCTCGGTCCCCGGTGCCAGCCGGTTCCGTAGTCGTACATTGGCAAACGTTCCCCGCACCATCACCTCATGATTACCGCGTCGGGAGCCGTAGCTGTTGAACTCCGATTGTGGGACACCGTGTTCAGCGAGGTATTTGCCAGCCGGGCTGTTGGCTTTGATATTGCCTGCGGGTGAGATGTGATCCGTGGTTACGCTGTCACCCAGCACCGCCAGCACGCGCGCGTTGACAATCTCCTCGACCGGCGGCGGTGTCAGCGTCATCCCGTCAAAGTACGGTGCCTGCCGAATATAGGTCGAGTCCGGCTCCCACGCATACGTATCGCCTGTCGGAAACCGCAGACCCTGCCAATTCGCATCGCCTTCGGTCACCGTCGCATATTCCCGCGTAAATCCCTCGCGCGAGACGCCGCGATCGATGGCTTCGGCCACCTCCGCCTGCGTCGGCCAGATATCACGCAGGAACACCTGCTTGCCCGTGGTGTCCGTGCCCAGCGGCTGCGCTTCGAAATCATGATCGATCCGTCCCGCAATGGCGTAAGCGATCACCAGCGGCGGCGACATCAGATAGTTCGCGCGCACATCCACATTCACGCGCCCCTCAAAGTTGCGGTTTCCGCTCAGCACGCTCACCGCCACCAGACCATGCTCGTTGATCGACGTTGAAACATCCGTCGGCAGCGGTCCAGAGTTGCCAATACACGTTGTGCAGCCGTAGCCCACCACGTCAAAGCGCAGCTTGTTCATATATGGCAACAGTCCCGCACGTTCGTAGTAGTCCGTGACCACGCGCGACCCCGGAGCCAGCGAAGTCTTCACCCACGGTGGCACCGTCAAGCCTCGTTCCACGGCCTTCTTCGCCAGCAATCCTGCCGCAATCATTACGGAAGGATTCGACGTATTCGTACAACTCGTAATCGCCGCAATCACCACCGATCCGTGATCGAGAAAACGATCCGGATTCACGCCAAACCGCTCAGCGACCGTTGTCGTCATGCCGTCGCTGGCCGTCTCCAGCGCGTGGTCGGCCACCGCCGTTGCTGTGGACCACGTCTCTGCCGTACGCTCGCCCAGCGGTTTTGCCTTCGGGGAGAGCAGCCCGGGAAGCTGCTTCCGAAAGCTGGCTCCCGTCTCCGACAGCAGCACGCGATCCTGCGGACGCTTCGGTCCCGCCACCGAAGGCTCCACGGTCGCCAGGTCCAGCTCCAGTGTTGCGGTATACTCGGCCTCCGGAGAATCCGCCGTGTGGAACAGTCCCTGCTCCTTGTAGTACGCCTCGACCAGAGCAATCTGCTCTTCGCTCCGTCCCGTCAGCCGCAGATACCGCAGCGTCTCAGCGTCCACTGGAAAGATTCCGCACGTCGCCCCATACTCCGGCGCCATATTGCTGATTGTCGCCCGGTCTGCCAGCGGCAACTCCGCCACGCCCGGCCCATAGAACTCCACAAACTTGCCCACCACGCCCAACTTGCGCAGCGCCTCGGTCACCGTCAACACCAGATCGGTCGCTGTTGCGCCTTCGCGCAGCTTGCCTTTTAGGCGATACCCCACCACCTGCGGAATCAGCATCGATACAGGCTGGCCCAGCATTGCCGCTTCCGCCTCGATCCCGCCCACACCCCAGCCCAGCACGCCCAGGCCATTGATCATCGTCGTGTGCGAGTCCGTTCCCACCAGCGTATCCGGATATGCCAGCGTCTCCCCGTTCTGCTCTGCGGTGAAGACCACGCGCGCCAGATACTCCAGGTTCACCTGATGGCAGATGCCCATTCCCGGCGGCACCGCTGAAAAATTTCGAAACGCCGTTTGCCCCCACTTCAAAAACGCATACCGCTCCCGATTGCGCTGAAACTCCAGCAGTGCATTCGCCTCATACGCCTGGGGTGAGCCAAACTCGTCCACCTGTACGCTGTGGTCAATCACCAGTTCTGCCGGTTGCAGCGGATTGATCCGTTCCGGATTTCCGCCCAGGCGCTTCATCGCATCGCGCATCGCAGCCAGGTCCACCACGGCCGGCACGCCGGTAAAGTCCTGCATCAGTACACGCGCCGGCATGTATGCAATCTCTCGCGAAGGCTCAGATGTTGCCTTCCACTGCGCCAGAAACGCAATCTCGTCGGCCGTCACATTCGATCCATCTTCACGCCGCAGCAGATTTTCCAGCAGAATCCGCAGGCTGAACGGCAGCCGCGTCAGTGAAAAACCCTGCGACTCCAGCGCCGGCAAACGAAAATACGTATACGACTTCCCGCCGACCTTCAGCGTCGAGCGGCTATGAAATGTATTCATGAAGAACTGCCTTTCTGTGCTTCAAAGCGCCGTCAGAACACCCAGTCTCCGCGACCTGCTTCGAGAGTTGCTTCGCGAGGGAAAAACGATTTCAGCGTTGATAAATCATCTCCACGGATGACGATTCATTTTACGGCCTCACCGCCACGCCGCGAAAGCGCATCCCCCGGAACAGATGAAGACGCAGAGCAAGGCCATGTCACACTGAACGATGCGCAGCCAATTCCCAGGCAGATCGGTCTTTGAGCAGGCGCTGGACCAGAGCCGTGTGCATGGCATGGCCTGCACGTTCGGCCACCACGCGGCCCTCGATGCGGCGTCCGGCAAGCGCAAGATCACCGATGAGGTCGAGAACCTTGTGGCGGACAAATTCATTGACGAAACGGAGCGGTCCGTTTTCGATGCCAGTCGGAGTCACGAGGATCGCGCATTCCGGGCCTGCGCCGCGGATGAGACCCATGTCTCGGAGTCGCTGCTCGTCAGCTTTATAGCCGAAGGTGCGTGCGGGAGCGATCTCAGTGCCGTAGGTTTCTGTGGCGAGATCGAGTGTGAAGCGGTCGCGCCCGATGGGCGGCGGGAAGTCAATGGCGTAATCGATGCTGTAGCCGTCGCCTGGGTAAACGCCAATAAATTTTTCGCCATCACGCACCTCGACCGGCTGGAGAATGCGGAGATATTCGCGGCGACGGCGTTGGGGGCGGATGCCTGCGGACCGGATGGCGCATACAAAGGGGAGTGCACTGCCGTCCAGGATGGGCAGTTCAAGGTTATCGACTTCAATGATCAGGTTGTCGATCCCCATCCCGATCAAGGCCGACAACAGGTGTTCCGTGGTGGAGATGAGCACGCCCTGTCGCATCAGGCTGGTGGCGTAGCTGACGCGGGCAACGTTGCGACCGATGGCGGGAATCTCGAAGTTGTCAAGATCGGTGCGGCGGAAGACGATGCCTGATCCGGCGGGAGCGGGAACCAGCCGCATGCGGACCGGTGCGCCGGAATGGAGACCGACACCGCTGAACTCCAGCGGCTGTTCTATCGTCTGCTCGGTGTGGATAGGATTGCCTCCAACGGTTGGTGTGCGCCGCCAAAAAATAGACTACCGCTTTGCGGAGGGTTAAGGTGTGTCTGATTTGCCACAGTTGAAGTGGCGTAAATCGCGCCGACGCAGGGAGCCGGAGGAATGTGCGACATTGTTGAGATGACGAAACGAGAGAAATCGAGTGGAGCAAGTGTGCCTTTGTGGGCGAATGTGCCCATGCGAGCGCTCCTGTCTGGCGCGCGCAGGCTGGAGCCGGATCTCGTGGCGTTGACTCGGCGGTTGGTGATGGCCGAGTCACCGTCCGACGACAAGGCAGCGGTGGATGCCTGCATGGAAATTGCGGCGGAACAGGCACGCTCTCTGGGCGGAAGAGTCAAAGTTCATCGGCAGCGAGCGTATGGAAATCTGATCGAGTTGCGGTTTGGAGCCATGCGCTCTGGGATCGTTGGGCCTGCGAGACGGACGCTGGTACTCGGCCATCTGGATACGGTCTGGTCGGCAGGCACACTGCGAAAAATGCCATTGCGTGTGGCCGATGGGCGATTATATGGGCCTGGGACGCTGGACATGAAGACAGGCGTGGCGATGGCGCTGACGGCCGTGCGGATGTTGCAGGAGGCGGCAGTGCTGACGCGCACGTGCGGGCATGAGGTGGTGATCCTGCTGGTCAGCGAAGAGGAGATTGGCAGTCCGGTCTCGCGGGCAGTGACGGAGGCATTGGCGGTGGACTGCGGCGCGGCGCTCGTGATGGAGCCTGCGCAGGGTCTGGCCGTGAAGACGGCGCGCAAAGGGACAGGAAACTTTCGCATCGATGTGATGGGACGCGCAGCGCATGCCGGAGTTGATTTTGCCGCAGGTCGGTCGGCGATTCGCGAACTGGCCAGGCTGGTTGAGCAGGTCAGCGAGTGGACGGATGAGGCGCGCGGCATTACCGTGAACGTTGGCGCAATCGGCGGGGGAACACGCACAAACATCGTGCCGGAGCAGGCCTGGGCGGAGGTGGATTTGCGGATTGCCCGGCGTTCCGATGGGCCGCGGTTGGAGCGGCGGTTTCAGGTGCTGCAGCCGACGCGGATCGGTGAAGGTTGCACGGTGACGGTGACTGGCGGAATCAATCGTCCACCGATGGAGCGGACGCGAGGCACGGTGCGACTGCTGCGGACCGCGCAGAAGCTGGCTGCGGAGTTGGATTGGAAGCTGGAAGAGGCTGCAACCGGTGGGGCCTCGGACGGAAACTTTACGTCTGCCCTGGGCGTAGCGACGCTGGATGGCCTGGGACCAGTCGGTGCTGATGCTCATGCGGCTCACGAGCACGTGGTCCTTGGCTCAATTGCGCCAAGGACTGCGCTGCTGGCGGGGC
>JAJZHE010000142.1 GCA_021804655.1 Acidobacteriota bacterium | reverse complement strand
ATCAACAGGAAATCGAACTGGAGTCGGCGGCAACAGCGAGCATGCAGGTGAGCCGACGAACGTTTCTCTCCGGACTGGGAGCGACCGGGCTGATTGCCGGCGCAGGCCCGCTGACCGCAGCGGCAGCTATTCCAGAGACGAATGGAAGCGCATCAGGCTCACACACCGTATTGATGGTGAATGGCGAACAGCACGACCTGGGTGTGCTGGATACGCGGGTGACGCTGCTGGATGCGCTGCGCGAACGGCTGTATCTGACGGGCACGAAAAAGGGCTGCGATCACGGGCAGTGCGGCGCTTGTACAGTGCATGTGGATGGGCGGCGCGTGAACTCCTGCCTGACGCTGGCGGTGATGACGGCGGGCAAGGAAGTGACGACGATTGAAGGGCTGGGCATTCCGGCGCGGATGCATCCGATGCAGGCTGCATTTGTGGAACATGACGGCTACCAGTGCGGCTATTGCACCAGCGGGCAGATCATGAGCGCGGTGGCGCTGCTGAAGGAGCCGGTGGGCGAGTCTGACGCGGAAGTGAAGGAAGGCATGGCGGGCAATATCTGCCGGTGCGGCGCGTATCCGAATATTGTGGCGGCGTTCCAGCAGGTGCGCGGCCAGATGAAGATGAACGGCTGACAGGCACTTCATCGGAACCTGGAATCGAGGATATCAATGCAGAGTTTCAGCTATAGCAAAGCGCAGACGGTAGATCAGGCAGCGGGGATGGATGGCCGGTTTATTGGCGGCGGCACGACGCTGGTGGACCTGATGAAACAGGGCGTGGAGACGCCGAAGACGCTGGTGGATATCACTGGCCTGCCGCTGTCTTCCGTGGAAACGCTGCCCGATGGCGGGCTGAAGATCGGGGCGATGGTGCGGAACTCCGACCTGGCGCATCACGAGACGGTGAAGGCACAGTATGCGGTGCTCTCCGAGGCGCTGCTTTCGGGAGCTTCGCCGCAGTTGCGGAATATGGCGACGACAGGCGGAAACCTGTTGCAGCGGACGCGCTGCCCGTACTTCCGCGACACCAGCTATACGAACTGCAGCAAGCGCAATCCGGGTTCCGGGTGTGCGGCCATCGGCGGACACAACCGCATGATGGCGATCCTGGGCACGAGCGAGGATTGCATCGCGACGCATCCGTCGGATATGTGTGTCGCGCTGACGGCGCTGGAGGCGACGATTCACGTGCAAGGTCCAAAGGGAGATCGCGCGATTGCCATTGCCGACTTCTATAAGCTGCCGGGGACGACGCCGAATGTGGAGAATGCTCTGGAGCCGGGCGAGTTGATTACGCATGTGACGCTTCCTGCGCCGCGCAAGGCATCGAAGCAGGTGTATCTGAAGTTGCGCGACCGTGCTTCGTACGAGTTTGCGCTGGCTTCGGCGGCGGTGGTGGCGGAGACCAGCGGCGGCCACATTCGCTTTGTGCGCGTGGCGCTGGGCGGAGTGGGAACGCGCCCGTGGCGCTCCCATGAAGCCGAAGCGGCGTTGATGGGCAAACCCGCGACGGCGACGCACTTCCGCGCAGCGGCCGAGGCCGCGCTGAAAGAGGCAAAGCCGCAAAGCGAAAATGGATTCAAGGTGGAGCTGGCGAAGCGCTGCATCGTGCGCGCTTTGACGACAGCGACGGCGTAAAAGCAGCAGGACGCGAAGGCAGCGAATCGACTGGGTCTGGCGGCGAGGGGTGACTTCGGCCAGACCCTGTTGCATCTGAAACAAGTACAGCAGAACAACAGACGCGGCAATCGCCGCGAAAGGACAAAACGATGGCCAGCACGACAGCCAGTCCACATGGAATCATTGGACGCCCTGTACCACGGATCGACGGCCCGCTGAAGACGACCGGGACAGCGCAGTATGCCGCGGATTTTCATCTGCCGGGGATGGTGTTTGCCGTGCCGGTGCAGGCGACGGTGGCCAAGGGGACGATTCGCAGTCTGGATGTGACGGCAGCGCAGGCGATGCCGGGCGTTCTGGAGGTGCTGCATCACGGGAATGTCGAGCGGATTTATCGCGCGGTGCCGAACGACCCGAATGCGACGGTGAGCGAGACGCGACCACCGCTTGAGGACAACCGGATTTACTACTGGGGGCAGTATGTGGCGCTGGTGGTGGCCGAGACGCTGGAGCAGGCGACGGCTGCTGCCGCAGCGGTGAAGGCCGAGTACTCCGCTGAGACGCCGCAGGTGAGCGGCGAACTGGAGCCGTTTGCTGGAACATGGCATACGGTTTCCGCACGGGGCAAGGTGGACGAGGCATTTGACGCCGCTGCGGTGAAGGTGGACCAGACCTATGGGACGCCGGTGGAGACGCACAACCCGATCGAACTGCATGCGACAGTGGCGGCGTGGGCAGGCGATACGGTGACGTTTTATGAGAGTACACAGGGGGTGGTGAATCATCGCAACGCGATGGCGCAGATTCTGGGTGTGCCGCGTGAAAATGTGACGGTGATTACGAAGTTCCTGGGGTCGGGATTTGGCGGGAAGCTGTTTCCGTGGCCGCATTGCGCGCTGGCTGCGGTGGCCAGCCGCAGAGTGCAGCGCCCGGTGAAGCTGGTGGTGACGCGGACGATGATGTTCTCGAATGTTGGCCATCGACCGCTGACCGAGCAGCGCTTCCGGGTGGGCGCAAGCGCGGACGGAAAGCTGGTGGCGCTGCGGCAGGACGCTTTGAACCATACCTCGATGGTGGACAACTTTGACGAGGGCTGCGGCGAGGCGACGCCTTATCTATACAGCGTGCCGAACCTGACGGTGACCTCGGCGCTGGTGCAGCGGAATGTGGGTTCACCGATGGCGATGCGCGGGCCGGGCGCGGTTCCGGGCCTGTTTGCCATGGAGTCGGCGATGGATGAGCTGGCCGTGGCTCTGAAGATGGACCCGGTGGAGCTGCGGTTGAAGAACGACGCGTCTATCGATGAGAGCAACGGACAGAAGTTTTCTTCGCGGCATCTGCGCGAGTGCCTGGAGACGGGCAGCGCGAAGTTTGGCTGGAGCAAGAGGACACCAGCGGTGGGATCGATGCGGCGCGATGGCAAGGTGCTGGGCTGGGGCATGGCGGCGGCAAGCTGGGGCGCGTATCGGTTTGGCTGCTCGACGACGGTGGAACTGGGTGCCGACGGCAAGGTGCGTGCGCGATGTGCGACGCAGGACGTGGGCACGGGACTGTATACGATCTTTGCGCAGGTGCTGGCGGAAAAGACAGGCTTGCCGTTTGAGCGGATCGAAGTGCTGCTGGGCGATACGACGATGCCGGAGGGTCCGTTGTCGGGTGGGTCGTGGTCCACGGCGACGGTGCTGCCGGCAGTGGCCGGGGCGGCGGACGGAGCCATCGCTTCCCTGCTCCAGATTGCAGCGTCTACGCCGGGAGCAAAGCTTGAAGGAGCCGACGCAAAGACGCTGCGGCTGACGGAGGGGCGCGTGCATCGCGCGACGGAGTCGGCAGCGCAGGGAGTGCCGTTTGAGACTGTGTTGCAGGCGGCGCGTCTGAATCGCGTGAGCGCAGACAGCACCTCCGGCTCGGCATTTGAGGATCCGAAGGCAAAAGGATTGTCGATGCACAGCTTTGGCGCGCAGTTTGCGGAGGTGGAGTGGGAGCCGGAGATTGCGCGCCTGCGCGTGAGCCGCGTGGTGACGGTGATTGACGCCGGACGGATCATCAATCCACGCGCAGGAGCCAACCAGATCAAAGGCGCTGTGGTGATGGGCGTGGGCATGGCGATGCTGGAAGAGACGGTCTATGACCCGCGCAACGGGCAGCCGATCAATGGAAATCTTGCAGATTATCTGATGGCGACGTGCGCCGATTCGCCGGAGATCGACGTGACGTTTCTGGATTATCCCGATTATGCGCTGAACAGCTATGGCGCACGCGGAATCGGCGAGATTGGACTGGCCGGCGTGGCACCGGCGATTGCCTCGGCGGTCTATCACGCGACGGGTGTGCGTGTGCGCAAGCTGCCGATCCGGATCGAGGACCTGTTGCAGTCAGAGATGCGCGAGGCGTGAGCGGACGGAGCAACCGATGAATGAGATGCAGGCAATTGGACCGTTATGGCGCGAGTTGGCCGCTGCGGGCGAAGAGTATGTGCTGGCGACGATTGTCGCCGTCGAGGGATCAGGCTATCGCAAGTCGGGCGCAAAGATGATTGTGGCAGCAGATGGTCGCCGTGCGGGAACGATCAGCGGCGGGTGTCTGGAAGCGGAAGTGGCAAAAAAAGCATTCTGGCACACGGAAAACGGGCCAACGAAGCGAAGCTATTCGACACACGCCGAAGATGGGGATGTGCCGTATGGGATGGGCTGCGGCGGTGTAGTGCACGTGCTGCTGGAGCGGAGCGCGACGGCGGAACCGCTGTTGCAGGCCATGGAACAGGCATACCGATCACGCGTTGGGATGGCCGTCGCAACTGTCACCGTTGGTGAGCGGATGGGAGAACGGCGATGGCGCGTGGATGGGACGATGCCGACCGGAGCGGAGCGCGCAGACTCTCTGACTTCGCTCGCTTTCGAGGCGTTCGAGTTGAAGCAGACTCGCGGGACTGGAGATGTGTTTGTGGAGTGGGTGGCTCCGCGAACGGGGTTGCTGATTGTGGGCGCAGGGAACGACACGCAGCCGCTGGCGCGCATGGCGCATGAACTGGGCTGGCATGTGACGGTGATGGATGGACGCAGCCACCTGGCGACGCGCGAACGATTTCCGCAGTCGGATGCCGTGTTGCCGCTGAGCGAAGATGCTCTGCAGGAGTTGACGCTGCGCCCGACCGACGTGGCCGCTGTGATGAGCCACAGCCTGGAGCAGGATACGAGAGCGTTGCGTGGGCTGGTGGATCGCGAACTGGCGTATCTGGGCGTGCTTGGCCCGCGCACGCGGACCGAGGAGATGGTGAAAGGACTGGCAGAAGCGACGCAGAACGAAGAGAAAGCGGCACGGCGACTGGCGACAAAATGGATGGTACAACTCCACGCGCCGATGGGGCTGGACCTGGGCGGGGATGGAGCAGCCGCGGTGGCGCTGTCTATCCTGGCCGAGATGCAGCAGAAACTGCAGCAACGCAGCGGTCAACCGCTTCGGGAGACCCGCGCGAATGCACACCGGACAGTTGCACAGGAAGCTCCGATGGAGCACGCGACCGTTCTGGGCTGATCCTCCGAGTTTACCAACGACACGAGCGTGCTTCCTTCATCAAGAAGACAGCAGATGGCTGGATCGAAACCCACGACCGCTGAAAGCCTCAGAAGATCGACCGAAGGCCCTGGGATTGACAGGAAACACGCTCAGCAGATCAGAGATCAGAGGCGAAAAGGCGTGACCAGCGCCAGTGCAATGCCGACGCTGGCCCCGGTGATGACAGACATGAGTGTCTGAACAGTGCTGAAGTAGCGCCAGGAAAGCAACAGACTGATGATCTGAAGCACCAGCAGACCCCAACCGATGATGATGGCTCCGTCGATGTATTCGCCCACCAGGAAGCTGCAATACCAGGCGAGGAAAGCTTCAAAAAGAAAGAGCGCGGCGGCAAAGAGTCCGAAGCCCATATAGAAGTCGCTGTAGGTGAAGGTGGATTCGCCTTCAGGAATTTGCGTTCTGCGCATGAAGGACCAGACGGCGCGGCCCTCACGCGTGTGAGGTCGGAAGATGAGGAAACTGAATGAGTAGCCGATTCCATAAAGAAACAGAAGAATAGACGTTATGCGGAACCAGAGAATGGACTTCATTGAGATATCTCCTGAATCGTACAAGCAGGTATCCGAAACCGCCCGCTGCGAGGATTGTTCCACATTTTTACGCACGAGCCGCGCAGGCGAAGATTCACTGCAAAGTAGAAGACAACATCAAAACGAGCGTGTCAAGAAATCTGTGATGAGCGGGCGCCAAAAAGAACTTGCTTGCAGCTTGAGCGGCGCGAATTCCTGTGCCGGAACGTTGAATCCGCAGTGGTGAGTCGGCTGCGGCAGGTGACCGACGTCCGTGTCCTTTCGGGTGAATTCGCGGAGACAAAATTGACTTGAGCGTGTTTCATCAATAAGCCCAAGCGAGAAGCCACTCGTATCAGACCCGCGATCAAAGCGGGACTGACGAGCCGCGACAAAGCCACCGAGGTAGAGATGAAACACGCTCTTGACATGGAGCGAGACGCCGCGCTACCGTACCTTCGACTGATTTTTTGTTCAGTCAGCCTCTCGTTCGCCTGTTGATGCACGAGGATTACACGGTATCCCTTTCTTCAGGGCTAGTTGTTCTGGACGGACGCGCCGCTGGCTGCGCAGATCGAAGTCCACTTTTGCCCTGGAAAATCTCGTCGAAAGGATACCCTCCCCCATGCAACTCCGATTTGCCCCAGCAAGTTTGTAGCCATCGTATGCCTGATGGCCTTTGTCGGCTTTGCACGGTCGGCACAGGCTCAACGGTGGAGCTTTTACCGAGCCTGAACGCATTTTCCAACGCCGCGCTCAATGACCTGTGAGAGTACGCGCCGAGAAGGTGCGCAGAGGGAGGAGTGGAAGATGAGGAAGTATCGATTCGCTTATCTTTGCCGCGTTCTGTTGCTGGCAGCAGCCGCAACACTGCCGCTCCTGCTTATGGGTTGCGGCGGATCGGGGTCGTCTTCCGCTGCCTCGGCGCAGCATGAGTGGGTGTGGATGGGCGGCTCGAACAAAGGGATGCAGGGCGCTGTGTATGGGACGATGGGCACGCCCGCGGCGCTGAACACACCTGGGGCGCGCTTTGCCTCTGCCTCGTGGACGGACGCGCAGGGAAACTTCTGGATTTATGGCGGCGATGGGCTTGTCTCCTATGGCATCAGTGGTTATCTGAACGACCTCTGGAAATACAGCAACGGCCAGTGGACGTGGGTCAACGGACCAAGCACCAAAACCTTCCCCCTCGCCCCAGGCAATTACGGAACTCTCGGCGTTGCAGCAGCGACGAACATTCCTTCGCCTCGTGCAAATGCCAGCGGATGGATTGATAAAAACGGCAACCTCTGGCTCTTCGGCGGTGTCAGCCCGAATGCCGAACCATTTGCCTGGTACAACGACCTGTGGAAGTACACACCTTAATCGTCATTGCAT
>JAJZHE010000141.1 GCA_021804655.1 Acidobacteriota bacterium | reverse complement strand
TAAGAAATCCGCGTTGATCGAAACGGGAGAATCATCGAATTGCGATACCCTGAAAAAGCGATGCAGCTCCCTGTAACGATTCGTTGAGGGTGATATTTTGGAAGACATGGTGGTGGTCAGACCACGCAATCGATCGACGGGAAACTTCCCCGCACAACATGAAAGGGCATTGAAATGATGGCTTCCCACGGTTCCGATCTCGATCAGCTTTCGATCAACACGCTGCGCCTGCTGGCAGTCGATGCTGTGCAGAAGGCCAATAGCGGCCATCCCGGCGCGCCGCTTGGTTGCGCTCCCATTGCATATCTGCTTTACAGCCGCGTGATGAAGCACAATCCGGCGCACTCCCGGTGGGCGGACCGCGACCGGTTTATTCTTTCCAACGGCCACGCTTCCACGCTGCTCTATGGCTCGCTCTTTCTCTCCGGCTACAAGCTCACGCTGGAAGACATGCAAAATTTCCGCCAGTGGGGATCGAAGACACCAGGACATCCTGAGTTTGGCCACACCGACGGCGTCGAGGTCACGACCGGTCCGCTGGGCCAGGGCTTTGCCATGGCCGTTGGCATGGCGCTGGCAGAGCGGCACCTTGCGGCCACCTACAATCGCCCTGGATTCGAGGTTGTCGATCACCACACCTATGGCCTGCTTGGCGACGGCGACCTGATGGAGGGTGTTTCTCACGAAGCGGCCTCGTTTGCGGGAACGCTTGGACTGGGCAAGCTCATCTTTTTCTACGATGACAATCTGATCTCGCTCGACGGCCCCACCAGCCTCAGTTTTACGGAGGACTCCTACAAGCGGTTTGAAGGCTATGGGTGGCAGGTGCTGCGTGTGGCTGACGGGAATGACCTGGAAGCGCTGGCCGCTGCCATCGCCGCGGCGCAGGCAGAGACGAACAAGCCTACCCTGATCGGCGTCCGGACTGTGATTGGCTATGGCAGCCCCAAGGCGGGGACCAAAAACGTGCATGGCGAAGCGCTGGGCGCGGAAAATGTTGCGGCTACCAAGAAGTTCTTCGGTTTTCCGGAGGATCAGAGCTTTGTCCTTCCTGAGGCTGCATTGGCCAACTGGCGCAGTGCGATCGATCGCGGCAAGGCTGCCGAGGCGGAGTGGAGCGAACTCTTCGCTCGTTACAAAGCCGCCCATCCAGAGCTTGCCGCCGAATTCGAGCGCGTTTTTGCCAATCAGCGCAAGCCGGGCTGGGAAAAAGCGATTCCAGTTTTTCCAGCAGACAAGCCCCAGGCGACGCGGAACGCAGGTGGAGCGATTCTGAATGCGCTTGCGCCCGTCGTTCCGGAGTTGTTTGGCGGAGCCGCGGACCTGACCAGTTCCACGAAGACGATCTTCAAGGACAGTCCCAGTTTTCATGCCGATCCATCGGGGCGCAATATCTTCTTCGGCGTTCGCGAGTTTGCCATGTCGGCTGCGGTGAACGGAATGGCGGCTCACGGAGGCCTGATCCCGTTCGGTTCCACTTTTTTTGTCTTCAGCGACTACTGCAAACCGGCGATGCGCCTCTCGGCTTTGATGGGCGTTCACTCGCTGTTTGTCTTCACGCATGACTCCATCGCCGTGGGCGAGGATGGGCCGACGCATGAACCGATCGAACATCTGATGGCGCTGCGCGCCGTGCCGGGCATGACGGATTTTCGTCCAGCGGATGCGAACGAAACCGCCGCAGCGTGGCGTCTGGCGCTGGAGCGGAACAGCCCCTGCTTCATGGCGCTCACCCGTCAGGATCTGCCGATTCTCGATACTACCGTTCTCGATGTCTATGGCGGCGTCGGCAAGGGGGGGTATGTGGTTGTCGATGCGCCGAAGCCAGCGGTGATCCTGATCGGCACCGGCTCCGAGCTTTGGCCTGCGGTGGACGCGGCAAAACTGCTCGCTGCCGAAGGCATCGCCGCGCGGGTGGTTTCGCTGCCGAGCTGGAAGATATTTGAGGAGCAGACGGCGGAATATCGTGCTTCCGTGCTGACGCCTGGCGTGCCCAAAGTGGCCATTGAGGCGGGTTCCACGCTTGGATGGTGGAAGTATGTCGGCACCGACGGCGCTGTGATCGGTCTGGATCGTTTTGGAGCCTCGGCGCCAGCTTCGCGCATCCTCAAAGAGCTTGGCTTCACAGCGGAGAACGTCGTGTCCACCGCGAAAAAGCTGCTTGGAAAGGCGTAGGCGATGAAGCTTGTCATTGGTTCCGATCACGCCGGTTTCCCGCTGAAGGAAGAGCTTCGCGCGTATCTGACGAAATCCGGCCACGAGGTTGTCGATCTCGGCGTCCACTCGACGGCGCCGAGCGATTATCCCGATGCTGCCGAAGCTGTTGGTGAGGCGATTCGCGCAGGAGTGGCACTGCGCGGCATCCTGATCTGTGGTTCCGGAGTCGGGGTCTGTGTGGCCGCGAACAAAATTCCCGGCATCCGCGCCGGCATCTGCCACGACCATTACTCCGCGCATCAGGGCGTGGAGCACGATGATATGAACGTGCTGGTGCTGGGCGCGCGTATCATTGGCTCGGCTGCGGCTTTCGATGTGGTCGATGCCTATGTTGGCGCCAAGTTCGGCTCCAATGAGGAACGCTTCGTGCGCCGCTATAACAAGGTTCTTGCCATCGAAGCTAAATACGCAAAAGAACTGTGATCGAGCAGGATGCACATCCAGGCAGCCGGAGAGTCATGAGCCAGACAGCAGTGGATCAGCGAATCAAGGTCATTCTCTTCGACGTGGGCGGCGTGCTGCTCACCAACGGATGGGACCATCGCGAACGTGCCGCCGTTTTCGCGCACTTTGGTCTGACTGCCGAGGAGCAGACGGCCATCGAAGCTCGCCATCCGAAGCCAAACGACGCCTGGGAACGCGACGCGATTTCGACCAGTGATTATCTTGACGAAGTTGTCTTTTTCACTCCGCGCTCGTTCACGCGGGATGAGTTTTACCAGCAGATGAAGATTGTTTCGCAACCATTGCAGGATGGCGCGCAGCGAACCCTGACGGCTCTGGCTGCATCGAAGCAGGTAATGGCAGGTCAGATGCTTCTTGGCTTGCTCAACAACGAGTCACGTGCCCTGCACGAGCATCGCATGGCAGCTTTTGGCATTGGCAAGCTGGTTCGCCTGCAATTCAGTTCGTGCTATTTGGGTCTGCGCAAGCCGGAAGCTGATATCTATCGGCGCGCGCTCGATATTCTTGGCGGTGCGGCGGAGAGTGTGCTTTTCATCGATGACCGCGCGGAGAATGTCGCCGCAGCGCAGCAGGCGGGCATGCAGGCGGTTCGTTTCACGGGCGAGGCGGCGCTCGAAACTGCATTGGTCGAGCGAGGAGTTTTTTAAGGTTGTGGTGGCGGCAGGTCTCTGTCGCTGGTTGTCCGGAAGCATGCAGTCCTTCAGGACGGAACGCTGAATCGAGCAAGCAAGAAGGAGAGACAGATGCAACTTGGATTGATTGGTCTTGGAAAAATGGGCGGCAACATGGCCGAGCGGCTTCGCCTGGGCGGACATCAGGTGGTTGGGTTTGATTTCAGCCCGGAAGCGGTGGCAAAGCTCGCCGCCACGGGCAATGTTGGCGCCTCCAGCCTGGAAGACCTGGTGAAGAAGCTGGACGCGCCGCGCGCCATCTGGATCATGGTTCCCTCCGGCGCGCCGGTCGATGAGACCATCGCCAAACTTGAGCCATTCCTGGCTCCCGGAGACACACTGATCGACGGCGGCAACTCCAACTACAAGGACTCCATTCGTCGTCACGCGGAGGTCACGGCCAAGGGATTCAACTTCGTTGATGTTGGAACCTCGGGCGGCGTCTGGGGCCTCAAAGAGGGCTACAGCATGATGATCGGCGGCGACAAGGCACCGGTGGAGCGCCTGCGCTCGATCTTTGAGGCGCTTGCGCCGGCCGCGGACCAGGGATGGGGACATGTTGGCCCTGCTGGCGCAGGTCACTTTGTGAAGATGGTCCACAACGGCATCGAGTATGGCCTGATGCAGGCGTATGCCGAGGGCTTCACGATCATGGAAAAGAAGGAGTCGCTTGACCTGAACCTGCCTCAGATTGCTGAAATCTGGCGTTACGGCAGCGTGGTACGAAGCTGGCTCCTGGACCTGACCGCCGACGCGCTCAAGCAGAATCCTACGCTGGACGGACTGGAAGCCTATGTCTCGGACTCCGGTGAAGGTCGCTGGACCGTCTTCGAGGCGATTGACCTCAATGTCTCGGCGCCGGTCATCACCGAAAGCCTTATCCGTCGCATCCGCTCACGCGAAGAGAATAACTTCACGGATCGCATGCTTTCGATCATGCGCAACGCCTTTGGCGGTCATGCCATCAAGAAGAACTGAACGGCATGGTGCCGAATGGCACTGTGCCCATGCCTGCGGTTCCACTGGTGAACCGCACGGCGAAAACGCCGGAAAGGACAAACAATATGGCGACGACGCAGGTAAAAATCAGCGCCGAAGATCTTTCAAAGATGCCCGCACCGCATGAGCGCATCCCGGAGCCGACGATTCTCATCATCTTTGGCGCTTCCGGCGACCTGACCAAGCGCAAGCTGCTGCCTGCGCTTTTTCATCTGGAGCAGGTAAACCTGCTTCCACAGGAGTTTGCCATCGTTGGTGTTGCTCGTCGCCCGCTGGGCGATGAGTTTGCCGCCGACATGCGCGAGGGCATCCTGGAGTTTGGTGATGTGGCTGCGGATGATCCGAAGCTCGACACGTTCATCAAGAAGGTTCACTACTACGGGATGAACTTCGACGATCCCAATGGATACATGGGCCTGAAGGCCGAGCTGGATCGAATTGCGAACGACGCAGGCATTGGCGGCAATCGTCTTTTCTATCTGGCAACGGCACCGGATTATTTTGCCGAGATCATTGAAAACCTGGGTGCGCATGGTATGGCCACGCCGGAGCAGGGCACCGTGCGTGCGGTGATCGAAAAGCCATTCGGTCACGATCTGGACTCAGCCAAAGAGCTGAATCGCCGTGTCAATGCGGTCTTCGATGAGCGCCAGGTCTTTCGCATCGATCACTACCTTGGCAAAGAGACGGTGCAGAATATCCTCGTCTTTCGCTTTGGCAATGGCATCTTTGAGCCGATCTGGAATCGCAACTATATCGACAACGTGCAGATCACCGCAGCGGAAACACTTGGCGTCGAGGGGCGCGGCCCGTTCTATGAAAAGGCCGGTGCGTTGCGCGACGTGGTGCAGAATCACGTGATGGAGCTGCTCAGCTATGTGGCGATGGAGCCGCCCGTCTCGTTTGAGTCGGAGAGCGTGCGCCGCGAAAAGCTGAAAGCCTGGCAGGCAATTCCGCCCATCGCCATCAAGAACGCTGTCCGAGGCCAGTACGGTCCGGGCAAGATTGACGGCGCGATGGTGAAGGGATATCGCGAAGAAGATCGCGTCGATCCCGACTCGAAGACCGAGACTTTCGCGGCACTCCGTCTGGAGATCGACAACTGGCGCTGGGCTGGCGTTCCGTTCTATCTGCGTGCCGGGAAACGCATGAAGCGTCGAGCTACGGAGATCAGCATTCAGTTCAAGCAGCCGCCGCTCATGCTCTTCAATCGCAGCGCCACCGGCGGGCCGTGTAGCGAGATTGAGCCGAACGTGCTGACGATCCGCATCCAGCCGGATGAGGGCATCTCCCTTCGTTTCGGAGCCAAGGTTCCAACGACGCAGAGCATCTCGATCTGCCCGGTCACGATGGACTTCGATTACGCTTCGGCTTTTGGCAAGTCCACCGCCAACGGATATGAGCGGCTGTTGCTGGACGCCATGCTGGGCGACCAGACGCTCTTTGCGCATCGCGATGGAGTGGAGACGACCTGGACGCTCTACACGCCGATCCTGCAAGCGTGGGCGGCAAAAACTCCTGAAGTCTTCCCCAACTACTTTGCCGGAACCTGGGGGCCGGACTGCGCCGAACTGATGCTGGAGCGCGAAAACCGTTCCTGGCGCAAATTGTGATCCTGCGCACTGACGCATCCTCTGCGAACAGGCATTCTGGCTGTGTTCGCAGCGGAGCACAGATGCATTCCGCTCCCGCTGTGGGAGTCTTCTATTTTTTTCGGATGGAGCAAGAATGGCATCTCTTTTGAAAATTACCTGTGAAATTGCAGCCGACTCCGCAGCGCTTGCTCAGCGTGGAGCAGAACACTTTGTCGAACTCATCGAAGAGGCGCATGATGCGCGCGGTCGTGTGCGCATCGCCATCTCCGGCGGCTCCACGCCGAAGGCGATGTTTCATCTGCTTGCTGACCCGGCGCACCATTTTCGCAAGCAAATTCCCTGGGAAGCGCTGGAGATCTTCTGGGTGGATGAGCGCATGGTGCCACCGGACCATCCCGACAGCAACTATCGCATGACCCGTGAAGCTCTGCTCGATCTGGTTCCAATCCGCCCGGACCAGGTTCATCGCATCGAGGGTGAACTGGAGCCGCACGAAGCCGCCGATCGCTACGAATTCGATCTCCGCCAGAGCTTCCGGCTGGAGGGCGCCGAGTCGCCGCGCTTCGACATTCTTGCTCTGGGCATGGGCGACGACGGCCACACCGCTTCGCTTTTTCCGCACACGGAGGCAATTCACGAGATGGGACGGCTGGTGGTTGCCAATCACGTGCCACAGAAAGACACCTGGCGCGCGACACTCACCTGGCCAGTCATCAATCATGCGAGAGAGGTCTTTTTCCTTATCGGAGGCGCAGAGAAAGCCTCTGTTCTGCGTGAGGTTCTGCTGGGTCCGGGCGATGTCGAGCGGCTGCCCTCGCAACTGATCTGGCCGGCGAGCGGTATACTCACTTTGATTCTCGATCAGGCAGCGGCGGCTCAGCTTCCCGCGCCTGATGCGAACGGCATCGTTCATCTGGAGCGAACTCGATGATTCTTGCAGGCGATGTGGGCGGCACCAAGGTACACCTGGCGCTGTTTGATTTTGTCAATGGCAAACTGCAACACACACGCGATACCCGATACCCGGCCCGCGAATACTCCGGTCTGGAGGAGATTGTCCGCGAATTCCTTGGCCATGAAATGGTCACCAGCGCATGCTTTGGTGTTCCTGGTCCTGTGCGCGACGGTCGTCTGCGTCTGACCAATCTGCCCTGGACGTTGGATAGCCGCGAGTTATCTCACTCGCTGAAAATCGATCACGTCTTCCTCATC
>JAJZHE010000023.1 GCA_021804655.1 Acidobacteriota bacterium | reverse complement strand
GAACCTCCTCCAACTTGATCCAGTCAAACGAAAAGCGGCATCAAGGCACGAAGACTGATCAACGCCACCTCGCAAAACTACCCCGCTGATCGCCGCGAACTCAATTGATGTTGATGCAATCGCCCCGCTTGCCCAGATCGCCATTTTCACCAGGCGCACTGCAGCAAAATGGTAGTCTGATGCCAGCGCAGCAAGAACAGAATCCCGGCCCTGGATCAGCATGACAGAAAACCGAGCGATGACGGATCGACACCTGATTCAGGTGGTCTCTGGATTTCGTCCCGACGTGGACGGAATGGGCGACTACGCCCGGCACCTGGCCGAGGAGTTGTGGCGACAGGCGCAAGTTTCCAGCACGATTCTGGTGTTTCACCGACCAAAGAACGGCACTGAAGTCGCCGATGGTGAGGGGTGGAGTGTCTGCTACCCTCCGACGGCTTCAGCCCAATCGCTGGCAGCCGAATTACAGAGACAGATGCAGTTGAAACCACAGGCAAGAGTGCTGCTGCACTACGGTCCATACGCGTATAGCGACGACGGAATGCCGCTGCGCTTTGCCGAGTCCATGGCCGGGTTGAGTGCAGATCGGCGACTGACGGTCTTTTTTCATGAGCTATGGGCGCGGGGATGGCCGTGGAAGCGTGCATTCTGGACACGCAGCAACCAACTCTGCGCCGTACGCACTTTGCTGGCTGCATCACGGCTTGGGTTGAGTTCATCTGCGCTCTACCTGAATCGCCTCAGAAGCATCCTTGAAGTGCAAAAGCCCCTGGTGCAGGTGCGAATTTTTTCCAACATCGGCGAGGTAGAACGGCCACTCCCGCTCCGAAAGCGGGAACCGCGTCTTGTCGTTTTCGGCCAGATTGCGACACGCATCCGACTCTATCGGCAATACGGCAAACAACTCGAAAAACTTTGCTCGATACTTCACCTGGAGTCCGTCGTGGATGCTGGATCGGGAGAATCTGAGGCAATCCCGGAGCGCATCGGCTCGCTTCCGCTCAAGCGCAGGGGCTTTCTGAGCGAGGAGGCCGCCAGTAACCTGCTGGCAACCAGCGTTGCCGGAGTGTTGCATTACGGACCCATCGCATGGGAAAAATCCGGAGTCGTTGCGGCATATCAGGCGCATGGAATGCTTCCAATCATTGCTCCTCGTGTCATGGAGGGATTCCGCCCATTTCCGGGAATGCCGTTTGCGCTGATCGGCGATCTCCTTCGGAAACGCGAACCGATGCGCCTGGAAGAAATGCAGGCATTGGCTGATCAGGCACATGGTTTCTATTGCCAGGAGGTTGCTCTCGCACAGGCAGCACTGCGAATAACCACAGCTTTGGAATTGAATCGCTGAGCAAAAACTTTTCTTAGGAAATGAGCTGAAAGTGAACGAACGAAAGACGTCCAGTACAAAGCCAACCGTCGCCGTGTGCATGGGTACGTACAACGCGGCGGAGTATCTGGAAGAATCGATCGCTTCGGCGCTGGCGCAGACTTATCCGATCGTCGGGATATGGGTCTCCGACGACGCCAGCTCCGATGAAACAGACGCACGAATGCGCGGTTTGTGCGCGAAATATCCGCAGATTCGCTATCACCGGCAAGAAAAGAACCTTGGCCCGGGCGGAAATTTGAGCTGGGTGCTCGCGCAGCCGGAAGCAGAATATATCGTGCGTCTGGACTCCGACGACAGGCTGGAACCGAAGTATATCGAGAAACTGGTCGAGGCGATGGAGCGCCATCCACAAGCAGGATTCGCTCATTGCGATGTGTGGGAGATGGACGGTCACGGCCAGCGAACTCGCCATCGCAGGTTGACGCGTACCTTCGAGTTTGAGGATGGCGACTCCATGTTGCGGAGTAACGCAAGCGGATATCGCGTCGCTGCCAATTGCATACTCTATCGAAAAGAAGCCATTCACGCGGTGAACTACTACCAAGCGAATGAAGGATGGCGCACATGTGAGGATTGGGATATGTGTCTGCGCATGGCTGCCGCTGGATGGGGCAACGTCTATGTACCCGAAACGCTGACGAATTATCGCGTCTGGGACGACCCCGGGGGAGTGCGAGCGCGAAGAAAAATATCCGAGGCGACGACCAACAATCTGATCTTTCGTAACACATTGATGCCGGCCTATCGCAAGCGAGGCTGGAGCGTGCGTCCCCTGGAAATCACAATGCGCCGGCGTGCAGCAGCATTTTGTGACGCACTTGCCTGGCCCATCTTCAGCCATGAGGAACAAGCGGAATACATACGGCTGCTGCGGGAACTGGGCGATGGGCCACGGTTGCGGACGGCGCTGCTGCTTTGGCGGCTCGGCCTCAGTCCACTGATCGCGCGATGGCTGCGCCTCAAGATCGCCGCCAAAGATACCATGAAGCTCATCATCCGTGCCGCGCGCGGCTGAAGCGAAACAGCCCTCCCTGGGCGGCTATCGTCGCAGGCGGGCTGCTATCCCATGGCCAAAGTGCATGGCCGGCTTTTCCAGCAGGTGATAGCTGGCAAGCGCACAGATAAAAGTCGCCAGATAGTTCAGCGGCCAATGCTGAAGCCCACCGAGCGTTGATGCATCTGCATGAAAATGGCTCGTAAAAAACAACTGCTGCCAGAGGTAGAGGCTATAGGAGATGCGCCCGATAAAGCGCAGCGGAGACATCTCCAGAAACCGACTGAGGATCGTACCCGGATTGAGAACAGTACCCAGCACAAGCACGGGCATAAGAAGTGCAAGACCGAAGACATGGCCAAAATTCTCAGGAGTCCATGTGATCAGCGCAAAGACTGCGACCAGCGTAAGCGGCCAGAATTGACCGGCGCGCCGAAACCAGATACGCAGAGCATCGCGCTGGATGAGAACTGCAACCAGCGCCGGTATAAAAAGTGAATCAAGTCGAACGTCCGAATGAAACAAGATATATGTCCATGGACGATACCTCAGTTGCACCGCAAGTGAGATCGCAACCAGAACGATGAGTGCGCTCAGCACTTTGAGGCGATGCTTTCTGCGCGTCAACACGAGAATTGCCGGAAGCAGAAGATAGAAATGCTCCTCCACGGACAGGGACCAGAAATGATCAGTAAACCATCCGCCAAACACGAGATGCGTTCCAAGCAGCCGCGTATAGTTACGAAAAAAGAAAAGCGCGCCGAACCAGTCCCGGCCGACATGCGGAATGATGGATAGCGCGGAAAGCAACGCCAGAACACACAGATAGAGCATCGCAGGCGGCAGGATGCGAAAAGCGCGGCGTACGTAAAACTGAGGAAGACTGATGGAGCCGAAGCGCTGCTCCTCGGCCAGCAGTCGAGAGCAGATGAGAATGCCGCTGATGGCAAAAAAAACATCCACGCCGATCATGCCGTGCTCGAAGACCCAACCGGTACTGATTTCTCCAACACGATGGAGAAAGTCGTGATGCATCATCACGAAAAGGATGGAGACGGCGCGCCAGCCGTCCAGCGTAGGCATATAGCTGCCGCTTTTGCGTGCGTCTTTCTCCAGGCGTACGACAGCGGTTTCGGCCATGCGGGCATCCTTAATCGTGGATGTCTTGATTATGGCATGGCGGTGCACGTCCGCACGCGATAGAACACGGTCGCAATCAGGTTCGTCGCTCCGGTAAACGCCATGATCTTGACCGCATAAGCCAGCGGACTGGCCACCGGAACGACCGGAAAAACGGAGACCATCAGGCTGAAGAGCGTAGCCGCAAATCCAATGGTAGAACTGATGCAAAGCCAGCGCGGAAAGTGGCTGCGCAGTGCTGCAGACGCAGCCAGTGGAATCGCAAACATCGCCATGTACGCCAGCGCGTAGTGCGCAACCGAGGCGACGATCATGAGCTGAAACGCCTCCTGAATGCGCGTATTCACGGATGCGGCGAGGAGGATGGCCGCCACCAGCAGCGAGGTGAAAACAATGGCGTTCACCGGAGTTCCGCGCCGTGGTTCCAGGCGGGTGAACCAGCCTGGCAGCAGGTGATGCCAGCCGGCAGTGAGCGCCAGTCGGCTGGCGCCGGTCAGCACCAGGCTCGCCGTGCCGATCAGCCGAAGCTGAAGTGCTGCGATGGCGGCGATGGCTACCACATTGCCCCAGCCGGATAGCCCCAGCGCAAGGCGAATCGTCTGAGGAACAGGCGCGATGATATTGATAGCGCCGCGCGCAAAAGCCAGCACCGAGCTGGTGCCCAGAATAAACAGCAGGCAGATGATCGGCGAGGCAATCTGCACGGAGCGCCCGATGGTGCGCGCCGGTGCCTGCGTCTCTCCAGCCAGAATCGCGATGTATTCCAGCCCTGCCAGGCCGCCGATCATCATCATTCCGACCGTTGCAAAGGCGTGGCGGCTCAGGACCGGAATCGCGAACGGCAGCGGCTCCCAGTGGGTCGGCTGATGACGCAACAAAGCCAGCACCGGCAACAAAATCAGCAGGGTGAAAACCGTCACGATGGAGGCGCCGCCCAGGTTGTGAAACCATTTGCCAAATTCCAGACCCAGCAGCGACCCGATCGTGAGCAGGACCAGCACCGCAAGAATGATCAGACTGCTCGCCACAGAATTCTCCGCCAGGTGAGCACCGGATGCTCCCAGCAGATATCCAAACTCCGAGGGCAGCGAAAACAGAATCACAGCGGCCACGCCCAGCGAGTAGACCCATAGATTCCACGCCACCAGAAAGCCAACGAAATCCCCAAACGCGATGCGCGCCCATGAATACAGTCCACCCTCCAGCGGCATTTCGCGGTTAAGCAGAACAACGGAAGCAGCCATCGGCAGGTAAAAGACCGCCATCGCCGTCATCCAGTAAACAGCCTGCGCGCGGCCCAGCAGGGCAGCGTAGCCAACCCACCCGGAGCCAACGACAAAGAGGATCTGCGTCAGCACCAGATCGAAAAGCGAAAGCGAACGACGCAGGCCGTGAGTGCCAGACGTGGACGCGCGAGCGTGCGGCTTGTGCGACATCGGTGCAGCGAGAGTAGCACGAGGATGCGCGATTTCGGCAGAATTTCTCCTGTCCGCACCGCAGCGCGGGGATACCTCTTTGCGATACTGGAATACATGATCGAAGATGTGGAGCGGGTGAAGCGATGGCGCGTGGCCGAGGCGGTGGCGCGCGAAGCGGGTGCGTTGCAGAAGAGGCGCTTTCTGGCGCGGACAAGCGACGAAGTGGCATACCAGTTCAAAGGACCGCAGGATTATCTGACAGCCACGGACGGCGAAGTGGAGCGGCTGGTGCATGAGCGTCTGCTGGCTGCATTTCCCACGGATACCATGCTCGGCGAGGAGGGTGGCGGCGAAGTCTCTGCGCACACCTGGGTCGTGGATCCGATCGACGGAACATCCAACTTCGCGCGTGGGATTCCTCACTTCTGCGTCTCCATTGCGTTGGTGGAGCACGCACAGACGGCTCAAGGTCAGGCGACTATCGGAGTGATCTACGCGCCGATGGTCGATGAACTCTACAGCGCTGCGAGCGGACACGGCGCATGGCTCAATGGCGAATCGATGCACGTTTCCTCCACCACGCGGCTCAGTCGCTCCCTGGTGGAGCTGGGTTGGGCCGCGCGACAGTCGAAATCCGAGTATCTGGAGATGTTGCAGCGCGGCATGAACGCAGGTCTTGGCGTGCGTGGCGCAGGCTCTGGCTCTTTGGCTGCCGCTCAGGTCGCTGCCGGGCGCGTGGACGCCTGCGTCGAGCTGCACATGTACGCATGGGACTGGCTGGCTGGCATGGTGATGGCGCGTGAAGCCGGCGCGAAAATCAACCGTTTCCTCATCGGCGATGCGCTGCGCACGGGTAATTTTGTCTTTGCCGCAGCTCCAGGAATCGCCGATGAACTCGCCGCGACGCTGGGCGTGACAGAAGCCATGGAACTGGAACCTCTGCGCTAAAGGGGTCTTGCGACTGCGCGGTTTTGATATTCTGATATATACGAATAGCGAGGACAAGCAGGGATGGCGGAGCCGAGAACGCGCATTTATCATCGGGGCCGTGTGGCCGAGGGCCTGAAAGAGGAAATTGGGTCCATGCTTGAGGGTGAATTGTCTGACCCGCGAATCGGCTTCTGTCACGTCACGGAAGTCGTCATGAATCCTGCGTCGAAATCGGCACGAATCTTTCTCTCCGTCGATGGCGGCGAAGACGCCGAGGAGCAGACGGTAACGGCACTTCAGGCGGCGAAGGGATTCATCCGGCATGAGTTGAAGGAACGCATGGGGTTACAGCGGGTTCCCGAGCTGACTTTTCACGTAGACCGCAAGGAAAAAATTCAGGGACGCATCGATGAACTTCTGCATCGCTCCGAGAAACGCGCGCGCAAAGTCGCACAGACGCGGAGCGCTGCGGAGTAATCAGGACGACGGAATAGCATGGCACGATTCCAGCCAATTCGTAGGATGAAGGCACGCGTGGCAGAAGTGGGACGCCTGGAAACGCGCAAACCGGTGCCGGTGCTATTGCCCGCCGAGGCGCGAGCCATTCTGGATTTTATCCAGGCAAATGAGCGATTTGTCGTCTGCTCGCATTCGCGTCCCGATGGTGACGCTGTGGGGTCGATGCTCGCCATGGGCATGCTGTTGGAGCAGCTTGGCAAGCATGTGGACCTGATCACGGCAGATCGTGTTCCGGCGGTCTATCGCAGTCTCCCGGGAGCCGAGCGCATCCAGACAACGATTGGCGTACATGGCCTCTATGATGCTGCGATTCTGCTCGAGTGTGACGGCCTGGAGCGAACGCGCTTGATCGGTCTGGAAGCCTATCCACAAGTCAACATTGATCACCACGCCAGCGGACGGGAGTATGCGACGCTGAACTGGATCGACCGCTCCGCCTGTTCCGTGGGCGAGTTGGTGCATCGGCTGGTGGTCGGCACCGGATGCACGATAACGCCAGAGATGGCAAGCTGCCTTTACGTCACCCTGCTAACGGACACCGGCGGCTTCTGTTACGGCGGCATTGAGGCTTCAACCTTCGCACTGGCTGGCGAACTAACCGCCGCTGGAGCCGATCCAGTCGCGTTGGCTCGCGATATTTACTTTGCCGTTCCACTGGCAAAGATGCAACTGCTGGGGCAAGCGCTCGCCACGCTCCAGTGTGAAGCCGGACTGGCATGGCTCAACGTCTCGGACGAAGACATGCGAACAACTGGCGCAAGCGAAGAAGACTGCGAGGGCATCGTGAACTATGCGCTCTCGATTGAAGGCGTCGATGCTGCCATCTTTCTTCGTGAACTGCCCGAAGGCCGCTTCCGCCTGAGCCTGCGCAGCAAAGGTCCAAAGGCGCGCGTCAACGTCGCTGCAATCGCCGCTCGACTCGGTGGCGGCGGCCATGAAAATGCCGCCGGTTGCACGCTGGATGGCCCCCTCGCCGCTGCCGAGCAGACGATCCTTCGGGAGATGCGCAGCGCTCTGCTGCCAGCACTTTAAGCGAATGCCCTCAGAAAATCTGGTAGCCTTGAACACGGGCCGGATTTCCCCGGTTTGGCCGAATGAATATGTGCGCGAATGCCAGAGGCAGTCCTGAAGTCATTTATGAAGTTGTCTGCGCGGAACTGACCCCATCTTGAACGAACCCACGACCAATTCGAGCACGAGCACCTGGCCGAAGCTGCCGACGGAGATTCCCTGGTGGGAGATCGCCAGCCTGCTGCTCTTCATGGCTTTTTTCACCCTTTACGGCGTCACACCGTTGCTCGGTGGCGCTGGCCTGGGACTGGTCGGTGCCGATGAGCCGCGCTACGCGCAGATTGCGCATGAGATGCTCGCCAAACTGCTCCACGCGCACTCGCTGCGCGGCCAGTTGTCTGCCTGCGTCACGCCCTATCTCTACGGCCGCCCCTGGCTGGAAAAACCGGCGCTCTACTACTGGCGAGCCATGTATGTCTTCCGCGAGTTTGGCGTCTCAGATTGGGCGGCGCGCCTGCCTTCGGTCAGTTTTGCGCTTTGGCTAGTCGGGCTGACCTACCTGCACATGCGCAGCTTTCGGCGCGGGGGACATCTGGACGCGGCACTGATTACAGCAACCTGTGTTGGCATCCTCAGCTTCTCGCGCGGAGCCTCGACCGACATGCAGCTTGCTGCGCCCTTCTGCATCGGGATGCTCGGCTGGTATGCCTGGTATGAGACGCGCTCCAAATTCTGGCTGGTGGACATCTACTTCTTTACCGCTCTGGCCACGTTGGCCAAGGGACCGGTCGCGCCATTTCTCGCACTGCTGATCATCGGGGCCTTTGCAGCTCTGCGCCGCGAGTGGTGGATTCTCCGCAAGTCGTTCTGGTGGCCAGGCATCCTACTCTATTTCGCAATTGTGTTGCCCTGGTTTCTTGCGGTCCAGCATGAAAATCCAACGTTCTTCGTCGAGTTTTTCCTGCAACACAACCTGGAGCGGTTTGCAACCAATCGCTTCCAGCACGAGCAGCCCTTCTGGTACTACCTGCTCATTGTCCTCGTCGCGACGATGCCGTGGACCGTGGTCGCAATGCGCGCACTTTGGGATGGAATTCTGACCTCGGTCAAGGAGTGGCGGTTGCGTCACTCCACCGCGGACCAGGTAGCCAAAAGTCAGCCTGGCGACGCCTTTCCCGAGTATCTTGTGCTCTGGGCACTCATTCCCATCGTATTTTTCTCGCTCTCCCAGTCCAAGCTGCCCGGCTACATTCTGCCCGCTATTCCGCCCATTACAATTCTGACGGGCGATTATCTCTTCCGTTGCCGACAACAGGGCCTGGGCCGCGTAGTCCTGAGCGGACATGCGTTGCTGGTGGGGTTTGCCACTACCGCGGTTCTGCTTGGCCCCTGGTATGTTGCCCATGGAACGCTTGGCCATCCTCCAATGGGACAAATCGCCGTCGCTGCGCTTGCAGGGTTGACAGCCGCCGTCGTGCAATTGATTGCGGTACAAAGGCTGGGATTGAAGCGACTTCGCGTTGCCACCAGCGTCGTGATGGTTGCGCTGCTGCTCTATCTCTATGGCGTTGGGCCGTTCTTCGGCATTCCTGCGATTCAGGCCAGCAAAGGCACCATCCGGCTGCTGGACAGAACTTACTCTGCACGCCCGCTGGCCGAGCGCCTGGCGACCATCTTCCCCGCTGACGAAACCGTTGCCGTCTTCCGCGTCCGCCGCGATATGGAATATGGTCTGGCCTTTTATCGCAACCATGAAGTAGCCAACTATGACGTAGTCGGCGTGCCCGCTGGCGAACATGTTCTGGTCGTCCGCGTGACGGGCAAAAACGGCGCAGACCTGCACTCGATGGATGCCTTGAAGGAGTATCTGGACGGGCGTAGTTATCACAAGCTCTTCGACTGGCCCGAGCAGGGCTTGGCGGTCTATCTGGTAGGTGCGCAAATACTGGCCATCAACCAGCACTGATCAGGGCCAACCCCATATCGCTTCTGCTTCAGCAGAAGCAGAATTCACACCCTCAGACCGGGCAAACTGCGTTATGCTCAGAGCACACGCAGACGAACCGGAGAGAGTCGCTGCGCAACGACTCAAAATGCACATTGGTACCCTCATCAGCAACAGTTGCCACGGGAATTCCCTCGCGGTGTCAGAAGGCGAAATCGGGGACGGGCATGAACACGAGCGTGACGCCGGAGATTAGAGATTTGCGGCTGTACACAGCGGCGCAGCTTCGTCCTCTGTTGGACGCAGAGAACCATCTCTGGCTGGAGCGACTGAACTGGGATTACATGAGTTCGACGCGTCTTTTGCTGGAGTATCTGGACGCACGCGCTCTTCCGGGCTTTGTCGCTGTCGAGCACGGCGAGATCATCGGCTACGTCTTCTGTGTCTATGAGGCCAACAAGGGCGTGATCGGCAATGTTTTTGCTGCTCCTCAACCCTCCGGCCAATCGGCGCATTCAGACACCATCCGCCGTGAATTGCAGCGGATATTGCTGGAGCAGGCAATTGCGCTGCTGACTCATTCTCCGGGCATTGATCGCGTGGAGACACAACTGCTCCTGCACGAAGCCAGGGAGCATGCCGATGCGCTGGAAGCGGCAGGATTTCGCCGCGTGGAGCGCCTGTATATGCTGCGTGAACTGCATGAGAGCGGCTTCAGTCCACAGCATCCGCCCGTCACTGGAGGCTGTCTGCTGCGACAGTGGCGCGATGCGGATATGGCGACCGCTGCGCAACTCATCGTCTCCGCTTATCACGATCATCCAGACAGCCGCATCAACGATCAGTATCAGACGCCCCAGGGCGCGCAGCGGTTCCTCCATAACATCGTGCGTTACCCCGGCTGCGGCACCTTCGTCCCGGAGGCGTCGTTTGTTGCCGTCGATGCGCTGACGGGAACAATGGCGGGAATGGTTCTCTCTTCGCGCATCAGTACATTCTGTGGGCACATTACTCAGATATGTGTTGCACCGCAGTTTCGGCGACGAGGTCTGGCAGAGCAGCTTTTGCGCGTTGCCACACAAGCACTCACAGCCTATGGACTGACCAGGCTGACACTCACTGTAACCGCGGCCAACCAGAGCGCAATCCGACTGTATCTTCGTGAAAAGTTTTATGAGCACCGACGGTTTGATGCAGCGGTTTGGACGCGCCATGGATTCTGAGCGGATTGCCGAGCGGTGCAACCTCTCGGCTTCAACGCATGATCAGCGCCATCACCCAGCTTGCAGCAATCACGGACCCAACAAACAACAGAAAGCACCAGGCGCCATAGCGCACCATTGCTCGCGGCGAACTACGCTGCGTGATGCCAAATACAGTGGACGCAAAGAACGCGCACAGCAGCACCGCCGTGAAGTGTGAGGGGCGAAAAACAAAAGCAGCCGTCATCAGCGGCGAAAAAAATGACATCAGAGCAGAAGGCATCAGGGCAGGTCCTGCTTTCTGCCAATCGAAAGATTGTGCGCATCGACAGCCGCCATCACATTCAGCAATCCCGCCATCACCATAAAACGCGTGCCGTAGTCCGCTGTCGTCACCTGCACCGAGTCCGCGCCCCAGCCCAAAAGCTTGCTCAGAGCAAAACAGAGTCCGCTGCCGAGATCGCCCGCCAGGCCAAGCAGGTCCAGGATGTCTTTAGCCCCGCCGTAGAGCTTGCCCTGCATCGCAATCCCAAGAAAAAACATCGTCACGACACTGATGAAGATCAGCGCCGCGCGAATGGGCCTTCGTAGCAACAGATGTCCCCCGCCGGGAACCAGCCAGCCTAGAATGAGCGGCGCCCAGAAGCCAGGTCCAGCAGGCTGTGCGGCAATAGATTTTTCAACGGTAGCAGGCATCTTTCTGATTCTAACTTACAAGCCGGATGGGCCTGTCGCGGCGGGCGCTGGCAGTTCAAGAAACGTCGCAATCCGCTGATTCAGAAACTGCTCATCCGCTGGACTGGCACCGGCCCCTGCTGGATGGCCCCAAAGCGAAGGAATCGGCATCAGCGTGCAATGCGGGATCATCGGCGCTTCATACTCCGCATCGGTAACGGGAAAATACATGTCCGTCGCGGACGGCATATACAAAACCGGCACGCGGATGCTGCCCAACGCTTTGCGCAGGTTGCCATCATAGCCTGGAGTCGCACTCACATCCTGCGACTCCCATGTACGCATCTGCAGAATAAGATCGTTCGCGTCCGCTCCGGGAATGAAATTCTTCTTGTAGGAATCGATCACCTGAGGCAGCGTTGTGCCTTTGGGAAATTCTCCCCTCCACAGTTCTTCCCTCCACCACGGTTGTGAGTAGAGCCATGCTGTCCAGACAATTGAAAAAGCTTCGATACCTTTGGTCGGTTCCGTCTTGTAGTCACCACCCGCAAATACGGGATCGGTTTCGAGCGCCGCAATCTGGCTTTCCAGCCGCACAATACCATGTCCATAGGTCTTTGCGGTGCCTGAGGTAGCCACAATGCGATCCATGAAGTCCGGATAGGAGACCGCCCACTGAAACGCCTGTTGCGCGCCCATGGAAAAACCCACAACGGCCCGCAGATGATGAACGCCCAGCGCCTCTGTCAGAAGCTGATGCACGGCACGCACATTGTCGCGGATCGTCATCACAGGAAAACGAGGGCCATGAAACGGCTCCGGCGTATTGCTCGGCGAAGAGGACCGTCCATTGCCGAAAAGTTCAGAGCAGATAAGAAACTGCTTTGCCGGATCAAAGACATGACCGGAACCAACCAGCCATCCATAGCCGTGCATATTCGCCATGTAATGCGAGGGCAGCAGGTAAGCATTGTCTCCCGCCGCATTCAGGTGGCCGTATGTGCCATAGACAATCTTCGCCTCCGGCAGAACCACTCCGCTCTCCGTACGAAAGTTATGCAGGATGAAAACATGTTCCACCGGCTCAGGGGCATTGGTCGCCGCCGGAGCGGCAACTCCGCAAATCAAACTGGAAAACACAATCAGGATTGGGATGGATCGCATGCTATGCCTCAAGGATTTCTGTGGGTGGAAGACTCGCGTGAATCATCCGCCAGAGCGGGATAAAGAGGCGGATCGCGTCGAGCATGGGTTGTTTGCTCAAAATCATAGGCATATCCAATCAGCGTCGCCTCACTGAATGCAGGGCCAAGCAGCGTCATGCCTGCGGGTAGGTCGTCGTGCGTAAAGCCCATTGGGATTGTGACCGCCGGAAAACCGGTTTGCGGGCTGAGCACCTGACTGTTGTCTCCAGCAGGTGAACTCATGTCACCAACTTTACGCGGTGGATCGCTCCACGTTGGATAGACAATCGCGTCCAGATGATTGGCTTTCATCGCCGCAAGCAGCGCATCGCGAAAATGAACCTTCGCCAGATCGTGATAGACATCCAGACAAGGGGAACGACGATCATCCTTTGCTGGCGGCGCAATGGATGCCTTCATTTCGTCACTGATATACGGCAGATACAATCCGGAAGCAATGATCCCACGCAATGAGTGGTACGGTGCATTCGGGTGCAGGTCAAGATAGTGCTTCAGATCGCCTTCAAAATCGCCGCACCAGAGACTTGGAACTAACGCCGCATAGCTGGGAATCGTAAATGGATCCACAACCGTAGCACCCTCGCCACGCAGTGTAACAATCGCCCGCTCCATCACGGCTTTCACCTCCGGATCGGTACGCTGCGTGTCAAAATACTGGCGGAAAACGCCAATGCGCGCGCCGCGCAGCGCGTGACGGTTCAGTGCCTGCGTATAGTCGATTCCCCAAGCATGCGGATAAACTGCGGCAGCCGCAGCCAGATCAGGATCGGCAGGATCAGGCCCGGCCAGCACAGTCAGCAGTCGAGCCGCATCAGCTACAGACCGCGCCATCGGGCCACCGACATCGTTGTGCGTAAACAGCGGAATGATGCCTGTGCGACTGGTCAATCCAATCGTCGGACGAATGCCGACCAGATCGTTGTGGCTCGATGGCCCGCGGATCGAGTTGCCGGTGTCCGTACCCAAACCGGACTCTCCAAGGCTCGCTGCAACCGCCGCCGCTGTGCCACCACTGGAACCGGCAGGAACGCGGCTCAGATCATAAGGATTGCGTGTGATGCCAGCGATGGAACTTGCCGTCAGATAGGGGCTGAAAGCCCACTCCGCCATATTCGTCTTTGCCAGAATGATTGCTCCGGCAGCACGCAGGCGCGCCACCATCGTTGCATCCTGTGTCGGCACGAATCCTTTCATCGCCAGCGAGCCTCCAGTGGTCTGGAGTCCAGCCGTGTCGTAGTTGTCCTTCACAAGCACAGCGATTCCACCGAGCGGTGGCAACTTGTGCGTCTTCCTCACCGCGCGGTCGCAAGCGTCCGCTTCAGCCAGAGCCTCTGGATTCAACGTAACAATCGCGTTCAGTGGATAGCGCTGGTCGGCAGCAAGCGCGTGCCCAGAAATCGCGGGCACCCTCTGATCGTAAGCTCGAATGCGATCCAGATATGCCTGCACCACAGCGCGGCATGTGGTGCGACCCGAAAGGATCGCGGACTGGGTCTCTGCGATCGTGGCGCCGACAACATTGAATTCCATGCGCGACTGCGCTGGAACGGCAACTGAAATCGATGCAACGGACAGCACCAGAAAGGCAGCGCAATTCGCTCGATGGAGAGCAGGCATTCCTGATTCCTATCATGCAAACGGAGGCTTGGCCAGAAAAATCGCACGGCCCTTTATTTACGTTTCCAGCGCACTCCATCGCGGCCGTCTTCGAGGATGATTCCTAGCGACGCAAGCTCGTCGCGAATCTCATCGGCACGACGAAAGTTGCGCTGGCGACGAGCCAGATTCCGCTCCTCAACGCGCGCGTCAATCTCGGCGTCGGTCAACGTCGAAGCAGCCAGCAACTCGGGAGCTACTTCGTTCAGCTTTCCATGCGCGCGTGCCCATTCCACCGCGGTTTTGGTCGGCGCTGCATCGTTGTCCGCAATCACGGCAAAAACTGAATCAAAGACATCCAGCACGCGCAACATCGCATCGCGATCCTCGCTGCGCAACCGCCCCGCATCGAGCGCAATGTTGCCGTCGCGCACAAGCTCGAAGATGGCAGCGCGCGCTTCCGCAGTGTTCAGGTCGTTGGCCAGCGCAGCCAGAAAACTCTCCTGCGCGCACGCTGCTGTTGCCAGACCAGCGGCTGTCGATCCATCCTCCAGTGACGCCGCGCGCAGCCGACTTGCAAACGTGCGCAGGCGGTCGATTGCACTGGTGGCCTCAACCAGGCCATCGAAGGTGAAGTTGAGCTGGTGACGATATGGAACCGAGATCAGTGCAAGACGAATCGCCGAAGCTTTATAGCTGCGCAGCAGCAGGTCCCGCAGCGTGAAAAAATTGCCCTCGGACTTGGACATCTTGCGCCCGTTCACCAGCAGAAAGCGGACATGAAACCAGTGTCGCGCAAACATCTTTCCCGTCGCAGACTCGCTCTGTGCAATCTCGTTTTCATGATGTGGAAACATCAGGTCTTCGCCGCCCGCGTGCAGGTCAAAGCTCTCCCCCAGATACTCCATCGCCATTGCAGAGCACTCCAGATGCCAGCCTGGACGACCGCGTCCGATGGCTGTCTCCCATCCGGTTTCGCCAGCGTTCGTAGCCTTCCACAACGCAAAATCACGCGCCGAGTCCCGCTCGTATTCATCCACATCCACGCGCGCGCCGTCGGTCATTCCCTCAAGATCTTTTTTGCTCAGCTTGCCATACTCCGGAAACGCCTTCAGGCGGAAATACCAGTTGCCGTCCTCGGTGCGATAGGCAGCGTTCTTTCCCGCCAGACGCTCTACGAGGTGCACCATCTCCGAAATGTGCTGCGTGGCACGGGTCAGAATCTCCGGTCGCTCAACAGCCAGACTATCGAGGTCTTCCAGAAACGCCTGTTCAAATTTTGGCGTGTACTCGGCAATGGGGACGCCTGCGGCGGCCGCATTGCGGATGATCTTGTCATCCACGTCGGTAATGTTCATCACATGGCGAACCGGCACACCAAACAGCCGCAGCGCACGGCGCAGGATGTCCACTTGTAAAAACGTGCGGAAGTTGCCGATATGACCGTAGTCGTAAACCGTTGGGCCGCAGGCATACATGCGCAGCACGGCTCCGTCGGCGGGAAGCACTTCGTCCAGTTGTCCGCTGAGGGTATTGAAAAGCCGTAAGTTCATGCGTATCCGGAGCGCAGCAACCCTATGACGGCATGCCTGACGCTGAAAACCAATTCGATTGTAGCAGTGCTGGCCAATCCCGGTTTGGAGCACGGAAAGGACCCGGCCTCTGCCATTAACAGCCCAAATGCAGGCCCATGCGTCTACCATAAAGTTAGAACAGATTTGGTTTGCCCGCCGCTCGGCGCGCAGGAGATTGACCGCATGGCTGCGGAAGCACTCGCCGCAGGCACGCGGCAAAAAGTATTGATCGTCGCATCGCTGGTTCTGTTGACAGTCGCCAGCCCGTTAGCACGCGCAGCAGAGGCGGCGGATATGCAAACACCCGTCGCGCCTGTTCCCGCTGTCACGGCTCAAGCGACAGAGTCCGGATCCATCACCGGTGTAGTCGTGGGCAGCGATGATACCGTCTATGAAGGCGCTGTTGTCACTCTGGAGCCGCTTCGACGCAGCTCCACAACGGATGCAATGGGCAGTTTTCGTTTCGATGCTGTACCGGCCGGGCAATATACGCTCACGGTCTCTGCGCCTGGATTCCAGACTGCGCACCAGGCCATTACTCTCTCTGCCGGTGAACCGCTGGCATTGCCGGGCATCCCGCTGGAGATCGCAGCAACCACAACCCAAGTGACGGTGACCTCCGATGACCGTGAAATTGCAATCGAAGAGGTTCATACCGAGGAGCACCAACGCGTCTTTGGAGTGATTCCGAACTTCTATGTCGTCTATGACAAAAACGCGCCGCCGCTCACCACACGCCAGAAGTATGAACTTGCCTGGCGCAGTTCGATCGATCCGTTTACGTTCATCGGAACCGGCGCAGAGGCCGGCATCCAGCAGGCTACCAACGCCTTCAGCGGCTACGGTCAGGGCGCTGCCGGATACGGCGACCGCTTCGGCGCAGACTTCGGCGATAACCTGCTGGGAACCTACCTGGGAAGCGCGGTCTTTCCATCCATCTTTCATCAGGATCCGCGCTACCTTGTGCTTGGCTCCGGCACGGTCCGTCATCGCACGCTATACGCTATCGCCAACGCGGTGATCTGTCGCGGAGACAACGGCAGATGGCAGTTCAACTACTCCGGAATCATGGGTAGCCTGATCGCCGCTGGCGTTTCGAACTTTTACTACCCAGCGGTCAATCGCCACGGAGCTTCGTTGACCTTTGAAAATTTCGGCATCGGCCTCGGGGCAAGCGCAGCCAGCAATATCTTTCAGGAATTCTTTGTGCGCAAGTTCACCCCACACGCCCACCCTCAGACAGACACACCATAGTCCGGCGCGCTGCTGCTATAGTTACGCTCATGCGTTTGCCACTCCTGCCGATTCTCTTTTTCTCTGCCTCATTCCTTCCATCGAATTCACTCGCCCAGATAAAACCGGCGAGCACTGCGGCCTCAGCCGCGGAGCAGTACGTAAACGCGCACAAGTCCGAGCTGACGACAGGCTTCGACCACCTGCTGGCAATGCCAAATGTTGCCGCAGATCCAGCCGGTTTGCGCGCAAATGCACAGTACCTGCTGGCAGCTCTGCAAAAACGCGGAGCCTCAGCACAACTGCTCACTCTTCCCGGCGCACCAGCGGTCGTCTACGGCGAAATCCGCACACCCGGAGCAACGCACACCATCGTCTTTTACGCCCACTATGATGGTCAGCCCGTAACACCCTCCGAGTGGACAACCCTGCCGTTTACTCCCACGCTCAAAACCATCGACGGCCAGGAGCGCATCTTCGCGCGTTCTGCCGGAGACGATAAAGCGGCGATCTTTGCCCAGTTATCCGCTCTTGATGCTCTGCGCGCAGCGGGGATTGCACCCAAAGCAAATCTGCGCTTTGTCTGGGAGGGTGAAGAGGAAGCAGGCTCACCTCATCTGGAGCAAATTCTGATGCAGCACCGGGATCTCGTCCACGGCGACATCTGGCTCATCTGTGACGGGCCTGTGGACCAGAGCGGCCAGCAGACCGTGGTCTTTGGCGCACGCGGAGACACCGGGCTGGAGATCACCGTCTATGGACCGCAACATGGGCTGCACAGTGGTCACTACGGCAACTGGGCACCCAATCCTGCCATGATGCTCGCGCAACTGCTCGCCGGAATGGAAGACAGCAACGGACACGCGCTGATCCCACACTTTTACGATGGCATCGCGCCCTTGTCCGAGCTTGAAAAGCAGGCAATCGCCGAGGCTCCGGACAACGAAGCCATGCTGCGAAAAAAGTTCTGGCTAGGACGCACCGATGGCAACGGAGCACACCTTTTGAATCTGCTCAACCTGCCTTCGCTGAATATCAACGGAATCGCTTCGGCGCAGGTCGGCGCGCGTGCGACCAATGTAATTCCGGCTTCAGCCATCGCAGATCTGGACCTGCGGCTTGTCGTCGGCGAGGATTGGCGCGCACAGCAGCAAAAAGTCGTGGATTACATCGAGTCGCAGGGCTACTTCGTGACGGATCATGAACCCACCAGGGCCGAACGCACCGCCCATGCGCGCGTCGCATGGGTCGTGCGCAACCAGAACAGCTATAACGCCGTGCGCACCCCGATGGACCTACCGATGGCTCAGGAAGTCATTGCCGCCGTCAAGGCCGCACGCGGCAAAGTCGTGCTGTTGCCCACAATGGGCGGCAGTGTGCCGCTGGGCGCAATGGAACGCGCCGCCAGAACGCGGACGATCACCGTGCCGATTGCAAACTTCGACGACAACCAGCACACCGCAAACGAGAATCTTCGCCTGCAGAATCTGTGGAACGGTATCGGCACGATGGCTGCGCTGGAAACCATGCCATAGTGAGTTGTTGCTTTGCTCGCATGATGCACCTCCATTCGCTGTCAGTTCATGCCAATACAAGTCGTGGATCAGCTTCCAGATCAAGCGCTGCGAAGTCTCCTGCAACCCAACGCGGCCAGGCCGCTGCCGCGATCATCGCCGCGTTGTCCGTGGACAGGGCAAGCGTGGGAAAAGCAATGGGCAGACCACGTCGTTTGGCTTCAGATGTGAAACGCAGGCGCAGCTCTGAGTTGGCCGCCACTCCACCCGTCACCAGCAGAGATTGAGCTTCAGCAAATTCCGCTGCATCGAAACTTCGATGCAACAGATTGTCGACAACCGCAGCTTGAAAGCTGGCGATCAGATCCAGCGTCTGCCGGTCACAAAGCGCGCGCAAATCGTCGAGCGTGGGCTTTCTTCCCGCCGCAGCCATAGCGCTCAAATCCTTTTCGCGAGCGATTGCCGCAGTGCGCATGCCATGCTCCTCCACATGACGCAGCACAGCCGTCTTCAGTCCGGAAAAGCTGAAAAGAAAGCGCGGATCCAGTGCTGCCACCGGCGACGTGATCGCTCCCTTGGTGCGCGGCGTTTTGCCCACCAGATGCGGTTTGGACTTGATGCGCGTTAGCGCAAACGGAACCGCGCGCGGGTCGCCAAACGGCGCCAGCCGGTCGATCCACGGGCCGCCTGGATAGCCAAGTCCAAGCAGCTTGGCAACCTTGTCGAAGGCTTCTCCAGCAGCATCATCCAGTGTGCGGCCAAGCAGAGTATAGCGCCAGGCGGATCCGCTTTTTTCATGCAAATTCTCAGGCGGCGTTGCAAGAAAAAGATGCGTGTGACCGCCAGAGACGACAAGCGCCAGCGCCGGCATGCGCAATTCTTCATCCGACTGCTGACGCGCTTCGAGCAGAACAGCGTGAATGTGCCCTTCCAGATGATTCACCGCAATGAGCGGCTTGCCCAGTGCAAAAGCCAGCGCCTTCGCGTAGCTGGTGCCCACCAGCAGCGCCCCTGCAAGCCCCGGGCCGCGGGTGACGGCGATGGCGTCAAGATCAGACAGAGCGACCCCAGCCTGCCTGAGGGCAGCTCCTGCGACAGGTGCAATATTGCGCAGATGCTCGCGGCTCGCCAACTCAGGAACCACTCCACCCCAGGCAGCATGGGTAGCCGTCTGGCTGGCAACCACCGACGAGAGTGTTTGCTCGCCGCGCACCACAACTGCTGCGGCGGTTTCGTCGCATGAGCTTTCGATGCCAAGGATCAGTCCTCGCGATGCAGTCGCCAGAGCCATAACTCCAGTCTAGCGGGCGACCCGCTTTGAGCCAGTCGTGCCGTCGCGTAGGCTGGAATCATGCTTCCAGGGACGCCTCCGGCACAAGCGGCCATTGAGATCGCGCGAAAGTTGCAGCAGGCAGGCTTTGAAGCGCTGCTGGCCGGCGGCTGTGTACGCGATCTGCTCCTGGGGCGCGAACCGAAGGACTATGACGTGGCTACCTCAGCTCACCCAGCACAGGTGATGGACATCTTTCCGCGGAGCTTTGGCGTCGGCGCACACTTTGGAGTGGTACTCGTCGAAACCGAACAGGACGACGAACGCGTCGTCACCGAGATCGCTACGTTTCGCAGCGATGATAGCTACTCCGATGGCCGCAGGCCGGATGCTGTGCACTATACACAGAGCGCGGAAGAGGATGCACGCCGTCGCGATTTCACCATCAACGGACTCTTTCTGGACGTCGAGCGCGCAGCGCAAAATCTACGCGATGCTGTCCTTGATTTCGTCGATGGGCTTGCAGATCTCGACACCAGAGTGGTGCGCGCGATTGGCGCTGCCGAGCAACGCTTTACCGAAGACCATCTGCGCCTGTTGCGCGGCGTACGCTTTGCCGCGCGTCTTGGATTTGGAATCGAAGACCATACGCAAACCGTCATGCGCAGTATGGCTCCGTCCCTTTCGCGCGTAAGCCGCGAGCGCGTTCGCGACGAACTCACAGGGATGCTCACAGACGGCGCAGCAAGACGTGCGTTTGAGTTGCTGGCGGAGACGGGAATGCTCGCCATCGTGCTTCCCGAGGCGGAACGCATGCGCGGCGTGGAGCAGCCAGTCGAGTTTCATCCCGAGGGCGATGTCTGGGAACATACGCTGCGTCTCCTCGATCAGCTTGAACAGGGATGCAACGCAACACTCGCCTGGGGCGCATTGCTGCATGACGTCGGCAAGCCAGCAACCTTTCGGTGCGCTCCAGACCGCATCCGCTTTGATGGACACGTCGAGGTCGGAGTCCGGATCGCTGAGGAGATTGCGCAACGGCTGCGCTTCTCCAACAACGACACCGCGCTGATCGCAGCTCTTGTTGCCAATCACATGCGCTTCAGCGACGTCATGCGCATGAAGGATTCGACGCTGATGCGATTCTTCCGCCTGGAACGATTCGCAGAACATCTCGCGCTCCACCGCATGGATTGCCTGGCTTCCCATGGAAAGCTCAACAACTGGGAGTATGCAAAGCAGCGTTGGGAGCAGCTACCGGAAGCCGCAATTCGCCCCGCACGACTGGTAACAGGGCGCGATTTCATCGCCGCCGGTTTTGCTCCTGGACCGCTCTTTTCCGCCGTCTTGCAGACCGTCGAAGACGCACAACTGGAAGGAGTCGTGACCACGCGCGAGGCTGCGCTGGAGCTGGCATTGAACTGCTTGCGAGCAGGTGAATTGCATGGCTGATACCCAGCGCGCAGATGTGGTCGTCCTCGGCGCAGGTGCGGCAGGATTATTCTGCGCGGCGCTGGCTGCCCAGCGTGGGCGCCGCGTCGTCCTTCTGGAGCATAGCGACCAGGTTGGGCGCAAAATTCTCATCTCTGGCGGTGGACGGTGCAACTTCACCAACCTCCATTGCGCGCCCGATCGTTTTCTTTCGCACAATCCACACTTTGCCAAGTCGGCACTGGCACAGTTCACGCAACATCATTTCATTGAGTTGATTGAAAGGCATGGAATCGCCTTCCACGAAAAAACGCTCGGACAGCTCTTCTGCGACGGTTCGGCACGCGCAATCGTAGCCATGTTGCTCGACGAGTGTGCGCGCGGCGGTGTTCAGATCGTTCTGCGCGCGCAGAATGTGCGCGTCGAGCAGAGCGGCAATTTTCGCATCGAGTCGTCTCAGGGGGTATTCGAGGCAGGAGCAGTGGTTGTGGCTACCGGCGGGTTGTCGATTCCCAAACTCGGCGCATCGGGTATGGGCTATGAACTGGCGCGGCAATTCGATGTGCCGCTCATTCTGCCGCGGCCGGGCCTCGTGCCACTCACCATCAACGATCCCGCGTGGACAATGCTCGCCGGAGTCTCCTCGCATGTCTCGGCATGGGCTGAAAACAGCCGCCTTCGCTTTGCTGAAAAATTGCTCGTGACGCATCGTGGTGCAAGCGGTCCTGCGATCTTGCAGGCCTCTTCGTACTGGCACCCAGGCAGCGCAATCTATGTGGATTTTGCTCCAGGCGAGCACATCTTAACCCCACTCCTGAACGGCCGTCGCGATGAAAACTCCCTGCGCGAAGCTTTGCGAAAAGTCTTGCCTGTCCGCCTGGCAGATCACCTGGCAGTACGCTTGCAACCGCAGAGTTGGACGAATGCCGCTCTGAACGCGTTGGAGGCGCGCCTGCACGCCTGGCGACTGGAGCCAAATGGCAGCGAGGGTTACGAAAAAGCAGAAGTGACCGTCGGCGGCGTCGATACCCGCGCTCTGGACTCGCAAACGATGCAATCTCGCACTGTGCCGGGACTATTTTTTATCGGTGAAGTCGTAGATGTCACAGGCCATCTGGGAGGATTCAATTTCCAGTGGGCATGGTCATCCGCTGCGGCCTGTGCGCGAGCGATATAGCCGCCGCACTCCGTGTGATCGCGCTTCTCCGCTCAGCCCGCCATGCGCAGGAACACTCCGGTTGCCACCGCGCCAAGCAGCGGGCCAAGCACGGGAACCGGTGCATAGCCCCAATCAGATTTCCCCTTGCCCGCGATCGGCAGAATTGTGTGCGCGATGCGGGGACTGAGGTCGCGCGCAGGATTGATCGCGTAGCCAGTAACGCCGCCCAGTGAAAGCCCAATGCCCCAGACGATAATGCCCACCAGATAGGGCGCCAGCGCGGGAGCAGTTCCGGTGAATGCGCGCGAGCCAAGCGCATGCGTAGTCAACAGCAGGATCGACGTCGCCAGCGCTTCCGCCAGCAGATTCCATCGGAAGCTGCGAATGGCCGGAGCCGTGCAAAAGATGGCAAGCTTGGCAGACGGTTCCGGTGTCACGCGCCAGTGTGGAAAGTAAAAGAGCCAGACCAGCGTTGCCCCAACAAATCCACCTGCCATCTGCGCACTCACAAACGGCAAAACCCCTGCAAAATTTCCAGTCTCAATCGCCACCGAGAGTGTGATCGCCGGATTCAGATGCGCCGCAGGACTGCCAAAGGCAATGGCCGTAATCACCCCGCAGAAGACAGCAAATGCCCAGCCCGCTGTGATCGCAATCCATCCAGCTCCTTCTGCTTTCGATCCCCGCAGCAGAACGCCCGCATTCGCTCCATCGCCCAGAAAAACAAGAACCGCAGTACCGAGAAATTCGCCGAATACAGGTGTGTGCATGAGGGATAAACCTTTCATCCGTTGCTTCTCGGCTCGTCGTCCAGCCAGTCAAAGGATCGCTCGACTGCTTTTTTCCAGTTTCGGCACAGGCGATCACGATCCGCAGCAGACATCGCAGGAGTCCAGATTTTGTCGATGCGCCAGTTCGCCGTCATATCTTCCAGACTGCGGTAAAAACCCGTTGCCAGTCCAGCCGCATAGGCCGCGCCAAGCGCCGTCGTCTCCCGCATCGCCGGACGCAGCACCTCGCGCTGCAAAATGTCAGCCTGAAACTGCATCAGCAGATCATTGCCCACCATGCCGCCGTCGGTGCGCAGCCGCGGCAAAGCACAGCCAGCGTCCTGCTCCATCGCCTCCAGCACATCCCGTGTCTGGAAGGCCGTCGCCTCCAGCACCGCCCGTGCAAGATGCGCCTTTGTCGTGAAGCGCGTCAAGCCGACGATCAGTCCCCGCGCTGATTCTTTCCAGTACGGCGCGTACAGGCCAGAAAACGCCGGCACAAAGTAGACGCCACCATTGTCTGTAACCGACCCTGCAAGCGCTTCGATCTGATCACTGCGCTCCACAAGGCCCAGGTTGTCGCGCATCCACTGCACCAGTGCGCCGGTGATGGCGATACTTCCCTCCAGCGCATAACACGCTGGCTGCTTGCCGAAACGATACGCCACTGTCGTCAGCAGACCATGGCGCGAAACCCGAGCTTCCCCCGTGTTCATCAGCAAAAAGCAGCCCGTGCCATAAGTGTTTTTTGCCGCGCCAGGATGAAAGCAGGTCTGGCCCACAAGTGCAGCCTGTTGATCTCCCAGAATACCCGCAATCGGAACGCCCGCAAGCGCCGTCGTCGTAAGCTCCCCATAAACCTCGCTGCTCGATCGAATCGCAGGCAGCATCCCACTTGGAATACCAAAGAGCGCGAGCAGTTCCGGATCCCACTCCAGCGTGTCGAGACGCATCAACTGGGTGCGACTGGCGTTGGTCACATCGGTTGCATGAACACCAGTTCCCGGCCCTCCCGTCAGATGCCACAGCAGAAATGCGTCCATGTTGCCAAAGAGCAGATCACCGCGCTCAGCGCCTGCGCGCGCGCCTTCCACGTGATCCAGCATCCACTGGAGTTTGAGCGCACTGAAGTAGGTGCTCAGCGGCAAGCCTGTTCTGGCGCGGAGCCGATCTTGACCCTCTAGAGCCGCATACCGCGCCACGGCATCGGCAGTGCGCGTATCCTGCCACACAATCGCGTTCATGATCGGCGCGCCCGTATGCCGATTCCACACCACCGTCGTCTCGCGCTGGTTGGTCATGCCGATGGCCGCGATCTGACGCACATTCAGACCGCTGCGGCTGAATGCCTGGTCGATAACCGCTCGCGCTCGCTCCAAAATCTCCCGCGCATCGTGCTCCACCCAGCCCGGCTCAGGATAAATCTGCGCATGTTCCTGCTGCGCGCTGGCCACAATCTGCCCATCGCGATCAAGAATCAGAAAACGCGTACTCGTTGTTCCCTGATCGAGTGCGCCAATGTAGCCAGGCTCCGGCATGGAAACGTTCTCCGCGAGGATTCTTGTGCAATCTACGATGCCGGAGGCACCCGTGGCAAGGCCATCCAAGTGGTGCGACCACGTTGATGCTCCGTTCTTCGGCAACGTATGCTTGTGGGCACGATCCGTAAACAGGCGGATCATGGCTGCGCGTGGAGAAACGATGGAACGCTCGGAAAAATGGGATCGGTTACAGGATGACTGCGATCTGCTGGTCATCGGCGGCGGCGCAACCGGCCTCGGAATCGCTCTGGATGCTGCAACGCGCGGCTTGCGCACTGTGTTGGTCGAAGCCGGAGATTTTGCGCAGGCCACCTCCAGCCGAGCCACCAAACTCGTGCACGGCGGCGTTCGCTATCTTGCCAACGGCCAGATTCATCTCGTCTATGAAGCGCTCCGCGAGCGACGCGTCATGCTGCGTAACGCACCCCATCTGGTCCACCCGCTTGGATTCGTCACGCCAGCCTATCGCTGGCTCGACCTGCCGTTCTATGGCACTGGTTTGAAAATATACGACGTGCTCGCGGGCAGATCCTCGCTCGGCACAACCCATCTGTTAAGCGCGCAGAAAACTGCGGACGCTGTGCCTGGCATCAACCTCGTTGGATTGAAAGGCAGCGTCCAGTACTTCGACGGCCAGTTTGACGATGCACGCTTTGCGCTGGCCCTCGCCCGAACGGCGGAAGACCACGGTGCTGTGGTGCTCAACTACGTTCGTTGCACGCGTCTGGTCCAGAAAAACTCCCGCACAGGCGGAGCGATTTTGCAGGACGTCGAAACAGGGCGCGAGACTGAGATTGCAGCACGTGTTGTCATCAATGCTGGCGGTATCTTTCTCGATTCTGTCCGCCAGATGGACGACCCGCGATGCAAGCCGCTGCTCAAAGCAAGTCGCGGCACCCATATCGTGGTCTCAGGAGAAGTGCTCGGTGGAAGCAGCGCGCTGATGATCCCCAAAACCCGCGACGGACGACTGATCTTTGCCATTCCGTGGATGGGAAAATGCGTAATCGGGACCACAGACATTCCCGTGGACAGTGTCGCCATGGAACCAGGACACAGCCAAGATGAAATTACATTTCTGATGGAAACGATTTCTCCCTTTCTCGCCAGACCAATTACTCACGCAGACATTCTCAGCCTCTTCTCCGGACTCCGCCCGCTCGTCACCGGACACGCTGCATCTACGGCTAAACTCTCTCGCGAACATCACATCTCCGCTTCGACAGGCGGGTTAATCACCATCGCCGGCGGCAAGTGGACAACCTATCGACGCATGGCCCAGGACACACTCGATTTTGCCGCCCGCAACGGACTTCTCCAAATGCGTCACTGCAAAACGGAGACCATCTCGCTGCACGGTGCGCCCGCCGCCGCGGTCAGCGATGATCCGCTCATGCGATACGGCACCGATGCCGCTGCCATCCAGTATTTGCAGCAACAGCATCCGGAGTGGTCTGCGCCTCTCCATCCGCGCTTGCCCTTTACAGCCGCAGAAGTCATCTTTGCAGCACGCGAGGAGATGGCGCGTACCGTCGAAGATGTGCTTTCCCGCCGCATGCGTGCGCTTTTGTTGGACGCCCACGCAGCCGTCGCGTGCTCAGGACGGGTCGCCGGTTTGCTGGCCGCGGAACTGGCAAAAGATGATCTCTGGTGCAAATCTCAGGAACAGGCATTCACCCAACTCGCCACCCAGTTTTATGCCATCTGAGGTGGTCACGGAAAATCGGACAGGGGAATAAGAGGTGGTTCTCGTGAGCGTCAGCCGTAAGATGGCTGAGCAGAGGAGACGAGATGAGCAGGAGACCCCGGAGAAATCATTCAGCGGCGTTGAAGGCGAAGGTGGCTTTGTCGGCGGTGAAGGGTGATAGGACGCTGGCGGAGTAGGCCGAGCAGTTCGACGTGCATCCCAACCAGATTACGCAGTGGAAGGCGCAGTTGTTGGAAGGCGCCACCGGTG
>JAJZHE010000140.1 GCA_021804655.1 Acidobacteriota bacterium | reverse complement strand
ATTGGCGGCTCCATCGGCGGCATGCAGGCGCTGCAGTGGTCCATTGATTTCCCGGATCGCGTCGAGCGCGCCGTTGTTATCGGTGTCGCTCCGCTCGGAGCCATGGGCTTGGCGCTCAATCACACGCAGCGCATGGCCATCGTCAATGATCCGGCCTGGAACCGCGGCAACTACCTCACCCATCGTCAGCCGCGGCGCGGCCTTTCGCTCGCCCGCCAGATTGCCACCTTCAGCTACAAATCACCGGAACTCTTTGAAGAGCGCTTTGGCCGCCGACCCAATCGCAACGGCGAACAGCCGTGGCTCCAACAGCCAGGCGCGAACGGCTTGCTGGGAGGTCGTTTTGATATTGCGGGATATCTGGATTATCAGGGTGAAAAATTCCCCGATCGCTTCGACGCCAACTCCTATCTCGCCATCCTGCGCATGATGGACAACTGGGATCCTCAGCGCGACGCCAACAGCGCCAAGGAGGCGTTTTCGGCCATCCGCGCGCGTCTGCTGCTGGTTGGCATCAGCTCCGACCTGCTTTTTCCCGCGCGCGATGTCCAGCATCTGGCTGAAACCATGCGTTCCGTCGGCGTACATGCCGATTATCGCGAGATGGTTACAGCGCATGGCCACGATGCTTTTCTCGCCGAACAAGCCGAGCTTGTCCGGCTGCTCCACTCCGTCGAGTAAATCATTACTTGTCAGACAACGCCGCAATTTCTATAATCCGTGCAGCACCGCATCTTGCCCCAGGAGCGGGAGAAATAGCTCAGCGCATGCAGGCGTTTCTGGCTGCGCGCAAACAAACAGGTCGGACTTTCATCGAAAACTGCACTCCCAGGAGCTTTGAATGAAGAAGTATCTCCTCTCATCGGTGTTTGCTTTGGTCGGGCTTGGCCTGGTCGCGGCTCCTCTTGCTCTCGCACAGGACGCCTCCGGCCAGATCACCATCAAGAATCCTGCCGAGTACAACTCGTATCAGAACGCCGTCTCCCAAACCACGCCCCAGGCCAAAGCCGCCGCCAGCGAAGCCTTTCTTTCGGCTTATCCGCAGAGTGTGGTCAAGACCGCCGTTCTCAATCAGCTCCTGGATGCTTACACCCAGTTTGACGCCTCCAAGGCCGTCGATGCGGCCAATCGCCTCCTGCAGGTCGATCCGACTAATCTGAAAGCGCTCTATCTCATCGCTTTCATCAAGAAGCAGCAGGCCACGCAGGTTGCCGCTTCTAACCCAACCCAGCAGGCGCAGCTTCTGGATGATGCCGCTGCCGCCGCGCAGAAGGGCCTCGCGCTGGCCAAGCCCGATGGCGTCGCTGAAGATGCCTTCAAGAAGCAGAAGGCAACCACCGATCCGTTCTTCCACTCCGTCATCGCCTACGATGACATTTACTCGAAGAAAGACCTGCAAGGAGCCATCACAGAGTTCCGCACGGAGCTGGAGATGCTCAGCGCCGCTAACCCGGCTGCCACCCAGGTTGCGCCCGCGCTCAACGACACGCTGGTTCTCGGCCAGACCTATACCCAGCTCAAGCCTGCCGATATGATCAACGGCGTCTGGTACATGAGCCGCGCGGAAAACTTTGCGCCCGCCAACTTCAAGCCCGTCATCGAAAAACAGGCCAAGTACTGGTACAAGCGCTTCCACGGAACGGAAGATGGCTACGATGCGGTCATGGCTGCCTCTGCCAAGAGCGTCTTCCCGCCGCAGGACTTCAAGATCGATCCGGCTCCCACGTCCAAGCAGATTGCCGACAAATTTGTCACCGACAATCCGGACTTCACCACCTACGCCATGGGTGACAGTGAATACGTACTGGCCAATGCTTCGCCCGACAATGCCGAAAAGCTTTGGGCCACGCTGAAGGATAAGGTCGTCATCATCCCTGGCACGGTCATCTCTGCCGATGCCAACCAGATCAAACTCGCTGTCACCGACGACGCCAAGGCCGACAAGGTTGCCGACTTCACCATCAACATGAAGAAGCCGCTTGCGGACAAGGACATTCCAGCCGTAGGCTCGGATGTTAAAAACCTCGTCGGCACCTATGACTCCTACACCCAGACCCCGCCCCAGATCATCATGCGCGAGGGTGAGTTCCAGGTGGAGAAGAAGCCGGTCTCGCATCACAAGCCGGCTGCCGGACACCACTCCCAGAACTAAAACGGCAGTCAGCACGCACCTTCGGGGCGCTTCCATCGCGAAGCGCCCCGGTTTGTTTCTGCTCCCATTTTCCGTCCAATGATACTCTGGCTTCAGAGTGAAAATCTTTGCGCCAATTCCTCCCCTTTGCCTGATCGTGACCTGTTTTGCCGTGTCCACGCTCGCCTGCGCGCAATCTCCGGCGCCGTCCACCTGCGCGCTCGGCAGCGGCAGCGGCACCGTCTGCGGTCTCCACGTCAATCCTGCGCCGTCCAGGCCGCTTTCCAGCCCATTCCCGCTCGACACCCATACAACGGCTGCCAGTACGCTGCATTTTGTTCCCGTGGATCAGCTTCCAGCCGCAGATCGCACGCTGCTCGCCGCCAGCCAGCCGCGCATCACGGCGCTGGCGCGTGAACAGGGTTTTGATTTTCCCGGTCAGGCTGCTTCGGGGCAGGGAAGCGAAAAGATTCGCTCGCATTGGATTGCCCAGCAGGCAGTCTGCACGGCTCTGCCCGATCACCTGCTCATTCGTTATCAGCGGGCGCCCGACACCCATCGCGAGGCCAGTTTCACCGTCTCGGTTCCGCGCTCCGCTGCGGGCCGCATTCGCCTTGTTCCTGTCGAGCGGAAAGGATTCACGCTCTACACGCCCGCTCGGCGCAATCGTCTGACCCTCGTCGTCTTCAATGATCTTCTGCGCGAAGATGCGCACACCATCCATGCGGACTGGCTTGGTCTGGGCCTGTGTTACGCCGCGCTTGCCGGGGACCGTGTTCAGGCCGCGACCGCACTGGTCCCATCCACCGGCGATCCTCAGCCGACGTACACGACCGCGGCGCTTTCGCTCTCCTGGAAGCAGCCGCCTGCGATCACCTTTGTCGGATTGCCGCCCGGCGGTGCAAATCCCTTGCAGTGGACGCTGATCTTCACTCCCGGCGGTCTCCTGCACAAGGTCCAGACCAAAGACGCGTATCCACTGAAAGTCACGCCAGCGGGCGAAGATTCCCGCAAGGAATCACCCACAGTCGCCAAAGGCCAGATTGTCGATTTGAAGTAGTCCGGCAGGTCTTCCAGCAAGCAATCTCAGTGCCGCTCTTGCATCGATCGCCTGCTGGCATTCATCTGTTGATGCGCATCACGCAAGTGCGCGGCTATTTCGCCGCGGCATCTCCGGCTGGGCCAATCTCATGCAGCTCTTTTCCTGGCTTGAAGCGAATCGCTTTGCCCGGCGTAATGCTGACCTCGCTGCCGGTGCGCGGATTGCGCCCAATCCCCGTCTTGCGCGGTCGCACGCTGAAGACGCCAAAGCCGCGCAGCTCGATCCGGTCGCCGGATGCCAGTGCCTTCTTCAGCCCGTCAAAAACACAATCCACGGCGGCCTCCGCCTTGATCCGTGGCAGTCCAGTCCGCTCGATCACCTGGTGAACGATGTGTTGTTTAATCAACGTCTTTATCCTTTTCCTCAGATTCTACAACGCCGCATGAGCTGTATCGCTGGCGTGAGCATATTCATTCATCCCGTCATTGTCAATTGCGCCCGTCAGACCATAGGATAAGCATCAAGCGCCTGCACCCGCCGCGCATCAATCTATCTGCCTGCCCGCCAGGCTTGGGAGTCGCATGCCTATTCTCAACGATCGCTGGATTCGCGAGCAAGCCCATAACCATGGAATGATCGAGCCGTTCAGCGAAAAACAGGTCCGCGAAGGCGTCATCTCCTACGGACTGTCGTCCTACGGTTACGATCTTCGCGTCTCCGACGAATTCAAGATCTTCACCAACGTCAACAGCGCCGTCATCGATCCGAAGAACTTCGATGAGCGCTCCTTCGTCACCGTTCAGGCCGATTCCGTCATCGTTCCGCCCAACAGTTTTGCGCTCGCCCGCTCGGTCGAGTACTTCCGCATTCCTCGCAACGTGCTCACCATCTGCGTCGGAAAGTCCACCTACGCTCGCTGTGGCATCATCGTCAATGTCACCCCCTTCGAGCCGGAGTGGGAGGGTTTCGTCACTCTCGAAATCTCCAACACCACCCCGCTCCCTGCGCGCGTCTACGCCAACGAAGGTCTCTGCCAGATTCTGTTCTTTCAGGGCAATGAACCCTGCGAAGTCAGTTACGCCGACCGCAAGGGAAAATACCAGAAGCAGCAGGGCATCGTTTTACCGCGCATGTAATCGCGGCTTCAATTCCTTACCCTCAGCGCGCAGCCCCATTGCATTCAGTCCGCGCTGTGCAATATAGTGCAGACAATCGATCCGACGAGTGCATCACGGGAGCTTGCACGATGCACTTCAAACAGTATTGCTTGGGAGTGAATGGGTGAACTCTGCCGCGGCAGCGAATTTGATCCCTCTCGGTGTCGTCTCCTCCGACCCCATTCGAACGGAGGGGCTGCTCGCCCTCTTTGAGAACCATCCCCGCGTTTCCGCCGTCAGCGCGGAGTTGCGAACTCTCCTTGAAACTGAAACGATTCGCTACATCCTTCTCGACGTCTCTTTCACCGATGCCTGGTTGGACACTCTTTTCTTCGTTCGCCGGCTTCGTCCAGATATGCGCCAGATTGTCCTCGGGCCTTCCGGCGATGAAGACCTGATGCAGCGCGCCGTCATCGCCGGTGGTCGCGCCTATCTCGATCACCGCTGCGAAACCGAACAGGTACTCATGGCTCTCGATGCCGTCCTTCAGGGATCCATCTGGGCGCCTCGCCGCATTCTTTCCAGCTTGATTGATCGACTCCTCGTCGGCCCCATCACCAGTCAGAAGGATCACTTCGACAGGCTCAGCCCCCGGGAGAAGCAGGTTCTCAACTGCATTCTTGAGGCACGCTCCAATCGTGAAATCGCCGAAGACCTCGGCATCGAGGAGCGCACCGTCAAGGCATACGTCTCCAGTCTGATGCGCAAAACCGGCGCCCAGAACCGGGTCGCTCTCTCCATGCTCGCCTCTCAGGATGCTTCAGCGCGCAACCAACCGCAGGACTTGGCCTGATTTGCACCAGAAATGTTTCGCGGTAATCTCTCGTATGACACTTTGAAAACATGAAACATCCGTCGCAAATTGCACACCATAAACAGCTTGCCGCCTACATAGTTACTAAAAGACACTGCCCTTTCGTTATCTTGCGAACTTTCTTTTCCATTGACAAGATGTCTTCAGTAACAACGCAGATCTGGGGAAGGACTTCTCAGGATGCACAGAATATGTGCTTCCCGGGAAGTCCTCTTTTTTCTTCACTTCTCAGCTTCATCCCGTCTACTTCCGTCACTTCCAGACAACCCATCCCCGCCTTCTGGCCTCTAAACTGTTTAGACAGCAGCTCGAGACTGCGCACCCACTATTCGCCGCTTGACGGGCTGTTTTGCCTGCCTGCTGCTGGCCCCATGGATTTCATTGCCTTGTATCGTGATTCGTAACCATCTATACATCAGGCAGAATCGCCGCGAAAATTTGAGTTCGAAAGGGAAGCAAGACCATGAAAAAACTGATTTCACCCATCCTCTGTCTCGTTGTACTGCTGGCCTCGTCCAGCTTCGCCCAGGCCGCCGCTTCATCCAAACAGGAACTCCAGCAGCGCATGGATGCGGCCAAGGTCGTGCTCGACCAGATTCTGGGCACCTCGGATCGCACCATCCCGATGAACATCCTGGAGATGGCTACCTGCGTCGGCGTCGTCCCGGGCATGAAGAAGGCTGCCTTCCTCTTCGGCGCACAATACGGCCAGGGCGTTGTCACCTGCCGCACCGGCCATGGCTGGAGCGCGCCGGTCTTCATCCGCATGGCGGGTGGCTCCTTCGGCTTCCAGATTGGCGGCCAGTCCACCGACCTCATCCTCGTCGCTGTCAACAGCAAAGGCTTCCAGGACCTGCTGAAGAGCAAGTTCCAGATTGGCGGAGACGCCAGCGCTGCCGCCGGTCCCGTCGGTCGTGACTCACAGGCCGCCACCGACTGGAAGATGAACGCCGAGCTGCTCACCTACTCGCGCAGCAAGGGCCTCTTTGCCGGCATCGACCTCGACGGCACCTCCGTCAGCCAGAACACCGCCGACACCACTGCGTACTTTGGCGCAAGCCACAGCTTCACCTCCATCCTCAAGGGTTCGGTCCCGGTTCCCGCCGGTGCAGTCCCATTTGTGCGCACGGTCGCCAAGGCGTTTGTTGACTCCAAGGATCGCAAGTAGCGCATTTCCCTGGATGCGCTACTTGCAAGTAGAAATCCAGCCACGCAAATCCATCCATGCGCATCCAGCCATGGTGCGGGCCAAAGCCTTTCTCGCTTCGGCCCGCACCATCTTTTGTTTCTCCTCTCAAACTCGCTGACGGTTACACTATCTGTTGTGCCGCAATCGCCCATCCGCAGCTTCTTCGAGCTTTTCCCCATTCGCTGCATTGCGTTTCTCGTCGGTTTGCTGCCGCGTCCCATCGCGCGCCGCCTCTGCGCCGCCTTCGGCACTCTCGTCTTCCACCTCCACTCCCGTCTGCGCCATGTCGGACTCACCAATCTTGCTCTCGCCCTGCCTGAGCTTGGTGCCGCCGAGCATCAACGCATTCTCCGCCGCTTCTATCTTCATCTCGGCTGGCACTTCGCCGAGTTCTGTCGCATGTCCCGGTACACCCCGCAAAATTGCGCCAGCCATATCCGTTACGAGGGTCTGGAGCACTTCGAGCAGGCACACGCCCTCGGCAAAGGCGTCCTCATCCTCACCGGCCATCTTGGCGCATGGGAGCTGTCCAGCTTCTTTCACTCGCTCATGGGCCATCCCATGGGCCTGGTCGCGCGCTCAATGGACAATCCGCTCCTCGACGCCTTCGTCCGCTCCATCCGCTGTCGCCACGGCAACTGGATCATTCCCCGCAACGAATTCGCCCGCGGACTGCTGGAAGCCATGCACTGCGGACGCACCGTCGGCATCCTCATGGACACCAACATGACGCCGCCGGAAGGCATCTTCGTTCCGTTTTTCGGCATCTCCGCCTGCACCGCCAGCGGTCTGGCGCGCATCGCTCTGCGCACCGGCGCCGCCATCGTTCCGGGTTTTCTGCTTTGGGAG
>JAJZHE010000022.1 GCA_021804655.1 Acidobacteriota bacterium | reverse complement strand
AAGTCTGTCCTTTTGAAGCGATCAAGATGGATACCGAATTTGAGCTGAGCACAGATGATCGTTTTGGCGGTCTGATTCTGGACAAGCACAAACTCGCCAAGCCGAACGAACACTTTCAGCAGATTCATCCCACGGAGGCTGCGGAAGTGGATGCGCGTCTGGCCGAGGAAAAAGCGAAGGTCGAAGCCAGGGCGAAGGCTGCCGCGGAGGCCGCTGCGGCCAAAGCTGCCGCGGAAGCTGCGGCGGGCGCGAAGGACTCCGGAACTGCGAAGCCTGACGCCGCGAAGCCGGGCGCTGCGAATTCTGGCGCTGCGGAGGAGAAGCCGTGAATCCGGGCATGATCACCAATCTCGATCAGATTTTTGTCATCCTGCAGCACCGCGTTGCCGGGCTTTTTCCACCGCTTTTCCAGCCGCTGGTCGCGATGATCCTCGGCGTCCTCGGCATCATCGCGGTCTTCCCCGGCATCTTTGCGTTGACCACGGTGCTGGAGCGCAAGGGACTGGGGCGGATGCAGAACCGTCTGGGACCGAATCGCGTTGGCCCGTTCGGTTTTCTGCAGCCAATCGCCGACGCGATCAAGTCGCTCACCAAGGAAGATATCGTTCCGCGCACAGCCGACGAGATCGTGCATTTTCTTGCTCCGGTTGTGCTGGTCGTTGCAATTTTTCTGGGCTACGCCGTTCTGCCGGTCGGGCGCAATATGGTGTTGCTGAATATCGACGCGGGCATTCTGTTTTTCTTTGCCATCGGCGCAACGGCGGAGTTGTCGATTTTCATGGCGGGCTGGTCCAGCCGCAACAAGTATTCGCTGCTGGGCGCCATGCGCGCGGTTGCGCAGATGATCAGCTACGAGGTGCCGCTGCTGCTCTCCGCCGTCGTCGCCATCATGATGACCGGTTCGCTTGCACCGACAGTCATCGTGCAGGCGCAGAGCGGATTCACGGGTATCCTGCCTCACTGGTACGTCTTCACGCCGTGGGGCTTTGCCGGGTTTGCGCTCTTTGTGGTCGCTGCGCTGGCGGAGACGAATCGCTCGCCGTTCGATCTGCCGGAGGGTGAATCGGAGTTGGTGGCCGGCTACTTTACGGAGTACTCCGGCTTCAAGTTTGCGCTCTTTTTTCTGGGAGAATATCTGGGCATGATGTCCATCGCCGGCTACGGGATCACGCTGTTTCTGGGCGGGTGGGGCGCGCCGTTTTCGTTCCTGGAGTTCATTCCTTCCTGGGCATGGTTTTTCGGCAAGCTCTTCCTGGCCATCTGCTTCTTCATCTGGCTGCGCGGCACGCTGCCTCGCCTGCGCCAGGACCAGCTCATGAACTTTGCCTGGAAGTTCATGTTGCCGCTTTCGCTGCTGAATCTCGGTGTTGCCGCATCCTGGAGATTTCTGGGTGAGTGGCTGGGCACCGGTTTGACGGGTGAAATTGTTCGCTGGCTGGCGTGTGCGGCCGTGCTGCTGCTTGCCTACGTGCTGCTGGCTCGCGTGCTGCTGCGTCGGCAGAAGATCAGTCCGAGGAGCTATCGTTATGCCGACTGAAACGATGGTCTGCCGGAAAGGAAGTCTATGTCTCCAGCGATGATCGAAGGTTTTCTTTTCGGATTGATTGCGGTGATGACGCTGGCTGGAGCGCTGGCCGCTGCGCTGCTGCGAAATCTGGTGCACTGCGCGCTCAGCCTGACGGTCACGTTTGCCGGGCTGGCGGTGCTCTATCTCAGCCTGGGAGCGCAGTTCGTCGGCCTTTCGCAGATTCTTGTCTACATCGGCGCGGTTGCCATCCTGGTGGTGTTTGCCATTCTGCTCACCCACGGAGCCGGTGCTCTGCCTCATCTTTTTGTGGCTTCCTCTGGTTGGCGCACGGGATGGGTGGCTGCTGTTGTGGTGGCGTTTGTGTTCATCGGCGCACTGCTGCGCTCGCCGCTGCCGCAGTCCTCTGGTCCGGTTCCGCAAATTGCGGTGCGCTCCATCGGTCAGGCGTTGATGGGAGCGTACGTTCTGCCACTGGAGATTGTCGCCATTCTGCTGACGGTGGCGCTGATTGGCGCGGTGATTGTCGCCATGCCGACAGAACAGGGAGAATCGAAATGACCCTGACCCCATACCTCATCGTTGCCGCGCTTCTGTTTGCGCTTGGCCTGGGCATCGCGCTTACGAGGCGCAACGCGATTCTTGTGCTCATCGGGATTGAACTCATGCTGAACGCCGCCAATCTGAATCTCATTGCTTTCTGGCGATTTGGAGCGCATCCGGAGTTTATGACCGGCATGCTCTTCGCGTTGTTTTCCATCGCCGTGGCTGCTGCGGAAGCCTCGGTCGGTCTGGGACTGGTGATTGCCTGGTATCGCCACTCGAAGACAACCGACCTCGACCAGATGACAAGGATGAAGGGATGACCGTTTTGCCCATGCTTTCAGCCGCTTCATCCGACGCCGCCACGCTGGCCTGGATCGTCCGCAATCTCTGGCTCATTCCGGTGATCCCGATGGTTGCCGCCGGTCTGATTGCCCTGCTTCCGCAGCCTCGTCGGCGCACTGCCGCCACGCTGGCCATCGGTTCGCTGGCCATTTCCTTTCTGCTTGCCGTCACGGCCTTTGCACACGTGCTGCAGCACTGGAGCAGCGGCGCTCCCACGCGCGAGATCGTCAGCATCGACTGGCTCAGCTTCGGCTCCTCCACGCTGCAAATGGGCTGGGTGCTCGATCCTCTGGCCGTGATCATGCTGGTGATGGTCACCTTCGTCGGTTCGCTGATCTTCATCTACTCCACCGGCTACATGAGCCACGATGAAAACTTCACGCGATTCTTCTGTTTTCTGGCGCTTTTTGCCGGGGGAATGCTTGGCGTGATCATCGCCAACAGCCTGCTGTTGCTTTTCATGTGCTGGGAGATTGTCGGACTGACCTCCTACTTGCTCATCGGCTTCTGGTATCACAAGCCAAGCGCCGCCGCCGCTGCCAAAAAAGCCTTCCTCACCACGCGCGTGGGAGACATCTTCTTCCTGCTAGGCATCGTCTGGCTCTTCGCACAGACAGGAACGCTGCTTTTCTATAACCATGGTGCCGGCGCCATGGAACCAGCCGCTCTGGCCGTGCTTCTCAGCCAGCATGCAGCCTGGGGGCTGACCGCTGCCGGAGCCATTGCATTGCTGATCTTTGCCGGTGCCGCAGGCAAGAGCGGACAGCTTCCGCTGCATGTGTGGCTGCCGGATGCGATGGAAGGCCCAACGCCGGTCTCTGCGCTGATCCATGCCGCAACGATGGTCGCCGCCGGTGTCTATCTGGTGGCGCGTATTTATCCTCTGATGAGCGCCGGTGCTGGCCCCGGAACCACCACCGCGGCACTCACCGTTGTCGCCTGGATTGGCGCCGCCACCGCACTCTTTGGCGCTCTCGTCGCGGTCGCCCAGTTCGACATCAAACGCATTCTGGCCTACTCCACCGTCTCGCAGCTTGGTTACATGATGGTCGGTCTGGCCACGGGCGGCGTAGCCGTTGGCATCTTTCACCTCATCACGCACGCGTTTTTCAAAGCGCTGCTCTTCCTCGGCGCAGGCTCGGTCATCCACGGTTGCCATGAGGAGCAGGACATTCGCAAAATGGGCGGACTGCGCGCGCAGATGCCGATCACCTTTGCCGCGTACACGGTCGGCATGCTCGCGCTGAGTGGATTTCCCATCTTTTTCTCCGGCTTCTGGAGCAAGGACGCGATCGTCGGCGCGGCGCACCATTGGCCGGTTTCGCAGGGTCCGTTCTGGATGCTGCTCGCCGGCGCATTGCTGACGGCGTTCTACATGATGCGTCAGGTGGGATATGTCTTTCTCGGTGTCTGGCGCGGTCACGGCCACGCGCATGAATCCCCCGCTGTCATGACGGTTCCGCTGGTGATCCTGGCGTTTTTCGCCATCGCGCTTGGACTGCTCGGCACACCCGCCTGGCCCTGGTTCACGGCTTTTCTGGAGAGCCGCACGCTGGCATTTGACCTCGCTGGATTCAGTGAGCCTGGCCTTGTCCCCATGATGCTGCTGGCTTCCACGCTGGTCTTCATCGCTCTTGGCGTCGGGTGGCGGCTTTATGTCGCTGCGGACCGGCGCAGCGATACTGACCCCGACGCTTTGCAATCCGCATCGCCGACGATCTTTCACTGGCTGGAATCCCGGCTCTACTTCGACGAGTTGTATCAGGCAACCGTGTTGCGCGCGTATGCGCTGTGCGCCTGGTTTTCCGCCTGGCTGGACCGGCGTTTCTGGGGTGGCATGGTTGCCGCGGTTGCATGCGGATTCCGTGTGCTGGGCCGATGCAACAAATCCGTGGATAGCGAATGGATCGACGGCGGATTCGACAAAGGCTGCGAAGAACTGACCACGGCCGGAGGCGTGCTGGCCTGGATGCAGACGGCACGCGCGCCGGGCTATCTGCGCACGCTCACCGTCGGTCTGCTGATTCTCATCGCGGTGGTTCTGATTGCCGCCTCTATCGCCGGGCAGGTGAAGCTATGACGCACATTCTCTCCATGCTCACCGCATTGCCGATCCTCGGCGCTGTCGTTGCCGTGCTTGTGGGTGCGCGCGCGCGCATGATTGCCGTGGCCACTTCCATTGTCGCGTTGCTGGCCTCAGTGGGGATTTGGTTCTCGGTCGGGACCAGTGGCCAGATGGTCTTTGTCGAGCGCGCGCTCTGGGTGCCTGATCTTGGCATCGAATATCACCTGGGCGTAGACGGACTAGGTGCGCTGATGCTGGTGCTGGCCGCGCTGGTCACGGTCATCTCCATTCTTGCCTCGCGCTCGGTCACGCGCCAGCCGGGTCTTTACTTCGGCCTGGTTCTGCTGCTGGAGTCTGGCCTCTTTGGCACCTTCACGGCGCTCAATTTCTTCCACTGGTTCCTCTATTGGGAACTCAGCCTCATTCCGGCGTTTTTTCTCATCCGCTTGTGGGGTGGAGCGCGCCGCGGTCCTGCTGCCACGCAGTTTTTTGTCTACACCATGGTTGGTTCAGTCGCCTTGCTGCTGTCGTTTTTGGCGCTCTTTGTAGCCACCGGCGGCATGGACTTCATTGCGCTCGCGCATTTTGCGGCAACGGGCGAACTGCATCGGCTGATCGACGCGCATCTCGGGCATGTTCAACTGCTGCTGGCCTGCGGCGTCCTGCTTGGATTTGCCGTTAAGGTTCCTCTGATGCCGTTTCACACCTGGCTTCCGGACGCCTATGCCGAAGCTCCCACCGCCATCACCATCCTGCTCACTGGAGCCATGTCAAAGATGGGCGTCTATGGGCTGCTGCGTATCGCGCTTCCCATCTTCGGCAGGGAAATGTTTGTGATGCGCAACGAATTGCTTGCGCTGGCTCTGCTGACGGTCGTCGCCGGCGCCTGGGCCGCAGTCGTGCAGAAAGACCTGAAGCGCATCTTTGCCTACTCGTCGATCAACCACCTTGGTTACTGCCTGCTGGCTCTCTTTGCCATTCTGCTGCCGATGGCTGGTGACCCGGCGCGAACGCTGAGCGCTTCGGCAGCGCTGGACGGTGCGATTCTGCAAATCTTCAACCACGGCCTCACCGCGGCCACCATCTTCTGGTTCCTCTGCATGATGGAGGAGCGCAGCGGCGGCACGCTTGCTCTGGATGCGTTTGGCGGATTGAGGAAACGCGTTCCGGTCTTCTGCGGGCTGATGGGCATCGCGCTGTTCTCTTCGCTTGGTTTGCCCGGTCTCAACGGCTTCGTCAGCGAATTTCTGATCTTTCGCGGAGTCTTCCCGCTCTCCTGGCAGGCAGCCTCCGTTGCGGTCCTTGGGCTTCTGATCACCGCGGCTGTGATTCTCACCGTTCTTCAGCGCGTCTTCACCGGTCCGCTTCGAGATCGCTGGAGCGCGATGCCGGACCTGACCCTGACTGAGCGGATCGCAGTGGCACCCGCTCTTGTGCTCATGCTGCTTCTTGGCCTTGCGCCGCAGATTCTTCTCGGCGTAATCAATCCGACCGTCCTTCATCTGATCGACGGGTGGAGATTCTGATGCTCGCCTGGACTATCTATCTTTCGTTTGGCGGCGCTTTGCTGATCGCCTTCCTGACCCAGGGAAGGCCGCAGCTTGCGCGCGTGCTTGCTCTGCTGACAGCGGTCGGCGGACTCGCGATCGCAGCCTGCGCTTTCTTTACGCAAACCGGCATGACTCCCATCGCCGACGCAGCGTGGATTCCAGCAATGGGTATCCGCTTCATGCTCACCGCCGATGGCATCAGCCGCGTTCTGGTTTTGCTCACGGGTTTTGCCTCGGTCGCAGGCGTACTTTTCTCCTGGAACATCGATCGACGCGTCCACGAATTCTTCGCCTTCTATCTTGCGCTTATCGGTGGCGTCTATGGCGTCTTCCTCTCCGGCGATCTTTTCCTGTTCTTCGTTTTCTATGAGATCGCCATCGTTCCCAAGTATTTTCTGATTGCCATCTGGGGTTCCACGCGACGTGAATATGGCGCGATGAAGCTGGCGCTGTACTCGTTCATCGGTTCGGCGATGGTGCTGGTCGGATTGCTCGCGGCCTACGCCGTCTCCGGCGGACACACGTTGAATCTTGCGGCATTGCAGCAGTATCCGTTCCCGGTTTCCTTTCAGATGTGGGCTTTCCCGCTGGTCTTTCTGGGATTCGCCATCCTGGCCGGCATGTGGCCGCTGCATACGTGGGCACCGACTGGCCACGTTGCCGCGCCGACTGCGGCCTCCATGCTGCTGGCCGGCGTTGTCATGAAGCTGGGCGCCTACGGCTGCCTGCGCGTGGCCATGACGCTCTTCCCGCACGGGCTTGATCCCTGGGGCTGGAGCTTCCTTGGCATCGGCTCCTGGCGGATGGTCTTTGCCCTGCTGGCCGTCATCGGCATCGTCTATGGCGCGGCTGTTGCGCTCATCCAGAACGACTTCAAGTTCGTCATCGGCTACTCCAGTGTCAGCCACATGGGTCTGGTGCTGCTGGGCCTGATGACGCTCAGCCAGATCGGTCTGGACGGCGCGGTCCTCCAGATGTTCTCGCACGGCATTCTCGCCGGCCTGCTCTTCGCCACGGTTGGCCGCATCGTCTATGAGCGCACGCACACGCGCGACCTGAACGCCCTCAGTCGCATGCACCTCAGCCGAACGCTTCCGTTCGCTGCCTGGCTCTTCGTTGTCGTTGGCATGGCGTCGATGGGACTTCCGGGTTTCAGCGGCTTCATCGCGGAGTTGCAGGTGCTCATCGGCGCGTGGACAGCCTTCCCCGTCTTCACCGTGATTGCCGGAGTCGGCATCGTCGTCGGCGTTGCCTACACCTGGCGCGCCATGCAAACGGCCTTCTTCAGCGATGCGCCCGCAGGCAACTCCGCGCCGGTCTCGTCCACGGCTGCCGAGCACGCATTTCAGCCCATCACGTGGGCGGAAAAAGCGGGCGTCGTTTTGCTGCTGGGAGCCAGTCTTGCCGTCGGCCTTGCGCCACGTCTGCTGCTGGACCAGATCACTCCGGCGGTCCTTGCGCTGCCGCACACTCTGCTGACAGGAGGCCGTCCATGACCGCCTACGGCAATCTTCTCGGCATCCTCTGGCCAGAGTCGATCCTCGAAATCGTCTCCCTGCTTGTTCTCGTCGCCGACCTGGGCTTCATGCGTCGCGCCACCATGGCCGCGCGGATGCGCGTTGCCGCACTGCTCGGCACGCTCGGCACGCTGCTGTCCATCGTCTGGCTGCTCACCCACTCCGGCTTCGCAACCGTGATGGGAGGAGCGCTTGTCTCGACCTCGCCGGTTGTCGCTGCGCAGGTTGGCATCCTTGGACTCACGGCGCTGGTCCTGCTGCTCGGCGTCTCCGCGCGCTTCACACGCAACCCCGGCGAATATGTCGCGCTCGTGCTGCTGGCGACTACGGGCATGATGCTGGTGGCCGCCGCGCGCGATCTGCTCATCATCTTTGTCGCTCTGGAACTGCTCAGTCTTTCGCTCTACATTCTGTCAGCTTTCGCCAAACACTCCGCTGCCTCCGCTGAAGCCGCGCTCAAGTACTACCTCTTCGGTGGAATGTCGGCGGCGTTCATGCTCTTTGGCTTCAGCTACCTGTATGGCATCACCGGAACCACCAGCCTGCCGGCAATTGCGGCTTCGCTGGCTCTTGCCCCGCTTGCGCCCATCACGCTGGTTGCGTTGGTTCTGGTTGCCGTTGGGCTGGGTTTCAAGGTTGCCGCGGTTCCGTTTCATCTGTGGGCGCCGGATACCTATCTTGGCGCACCTGCTCCGGTGGCCGCGCTCATCGCCTCCGGCTCCAAGGTTGCCAGCTTTGCCGTTCTCATCGCCGTCACGGCGGCGCTTGCTCCAGCATGGGGATGGACTCTGACGCTGCTCTGGATGGCTGGCGCGTCCATCATCCTCGGCAATCTTGCCGCGCTGGTGCAGTCCAGCGTTCGCCGCATTCTGGCCTGCTCGGCCATTGCCCATGCCGGCTACATGCTGCTGGGCATCGCGGCCCACACGCTTGCGGGCGATCGAGCCGTGCTCACCTACGCGCTCACCTACGCGCTCACCACGGTGGGAGCCTTTGGCGTTGTGGCCATCGTGGAGCGCGATGCCGGCACCGATCGCCTGGATGCCTTTGCCGGCCTCAGCGTGCGCAGTCCGTTGCTGGCGGCCTCGCTGCTTGTCTTCCTGCTTTCGCTGGCGGGCATTCCACCGCTGGTCGGTTTCTGGGTCAAGTTCCAGATGTTTGCCGCTGTGCTGCGTGCGCCGCTTGCCGCAGGATGGGGACTGGGGATGGTGATTTTCGCCATCGCGGGCAGTGCGGTTTCACTCTACTACTACCTGCAGGTGCTCAAGCGCGCCTACGTGGCTCCGGCAACAGAGATGAGGACGCTGGAAGTCGCGCGCCTTGAGTTGCTCCTGCTCGTCGCGATTGCCGTTGCCGTCCTTGTGCTTGGAATCTTTCCCGGTGTGCTGATGCGCTGGCTGCCTACGCTCTGAGTCGCACGCCGGCAATCCGCCCTTTTGCGATTTCACGCGTGCGCCAGCGGAATCATCTCTGTGATGCCGCGCTGGCGCAGGTATGCTGCATCCATTGCGCGACTCTCCAGCACAATCGCCGGGTTCTTGCCGCTCCGCATCAGCCGCATCCAGGCCGTGGCAATCCGCCAGTCCGGGGGCCACGGCGTGCGGTTCAAACCGAACTCGGGAATGACCAGAGCGGTGCGGTTTTTTTCTTGCGGTGCGCGGCGTGCGCGGAATCCAGACGCCAGCGCGGCGAACTGCTTCCCAAGCGGCTTCGGATGGTTTTTCAGGTCCAGCAGGCCAAGGGTATATTCGTATCTGCTGAATCCGCCAATCGCCGGATCGATGTCGTGGGAGCACCACCAGGTGATGCCCCACAGATTGCTACGCCGGGCCAGATTTTCCACGGTCTGCTGCATGAAGTCAGGCTTTGCCGTCAGCGGCATCTCCACATCGCCCACGCCGATCTCTTCCACCCATACCGGCCGCGACGGATTCTGCTGATACGCTGTCGCCAGTTCCACCTCATAGACGGCCAGATGCCGGGTCTCATTCGAATCGGCGGCAAAGCGATCGAGGACTCCGTCGAAGTGGATGTAAGAGTGAATCGCAGTTGCTGTTCCCAGGTTGGCCAGCGCTGCGCGGGAAAAGCCAAAATCGGCAAACCAGTGGGAGTGGTCGGCGCCGTTCACGTGCAGGTGTCCTGGCGCCAGTGTGCTGCACAGCCCCAGCATCGCTTTTGCCCAGTGGTCGGCCTCGGTTGTGCTCGCGGCGTTTGCGCCGGTCATCAACACGCCCAGCTCGTTGCCGATATCGAAGCCAAGAAAACGACGATGCGCGCCAATCGACTCAGCGATCCTGCGAAAGAGCAGCTTTTCGGCAGTCACGACCTGCTGCGAACGGAAGATATTCCAATCCTCGTTTTCACGCGGCTGCTCCAGCGGAGCGCACCACGCCGGCAGAAACGACAAGCCGCTCATCCAGCCATTCAGCACGGTCACTTCCACGTCCAGCCCGCACTGGTCCGCCGCATCCAGCAGCCGATGCAGTGCTTCAATCGCCCGTTCATTCACAACATTGATGCCCGGCTCGAAGATCGGCCACAGGCACTGCGCGCGGATATGATCCATGCCCAACCCTGCGATGGCTTCCAGATCGTCCAGGACCGCCTGCTGATTCCAGTCCTGCCAGCAGTACCACCACAACCGTCGCGGCGTGTAATTCACGCCAAAACGAAGACGGTTGTTCGCTTCGTTCGATACAGCGTCAGCACGTGTCTGCATCGCCGCGCCGATGCAGACAGCCGTTGCTTCGCGCAGAAACTCACGCCGGTTTTTCATCCTTTTTCAATGCCTCAGGTTCACCGTCTCCGAGCGCTACTCTGGCCTTTGCAGCACTGTCGCTACTGATGCGCAGACCGGCCCGCCGATGTTGAAGGTGGCAGCCCTGCGCGCGTCGCTCACCTGCAACGCTGCGGGCACCCGGCCCAGCAACTGCCAGCTTGCCCATCCCACCATGGCAATTCCAGTTGCGCCCACCGGATGCCCTTTGGCAATCAATCCGCCGGAGGTATTCAGCGCGCAGGAGCCACCGACGGCAGCTTTCCCATCGGCCCAAAACGCTGCGCCGCGACCCGGCTGTGCCAATCCCAGAATCTCCGCCGCCAGCGCCGCCATCACCGTGAAGCAGTCGTGCACTTCCGCCGTCTGAATCTCCGCCGCCGTCACTCCGGCCATGGCATACGCCGTCTGCACGGCGCGATATGCGGCAGCAGGCTCCAGTACGTTCCGCTTCTCATGCTGCAGCGGATCGACCGCGCTGCCCCAGCCTGCAATGCGCACGCAATCCGCTGCGCGCAGCCCCAGCTTCGCCAGACCACTCTCAGTCGCCAGCAGCAGCGCCGCGTAGCCGTCTGTAATCTGTGAGCAGTCGAAAGTCTTCAGCGGCAATCCCTCCACCAGATAGCGGTTCGCCCCGGCAATTGTCACAGCCTGATCCAGCGTCAACTCCGTCGTCCTCATCTGCGCGAAGGGGTTCTGTCGCGCATGGGCATATTCGTTGACGGCTACAGACGCCAGTTCTCGCTCGCTCACACGCCAGGTCTGCATGTACCGCTGCATGATCTCGGCAAAGATATGCGGAAAGACAAAGACCTTTCCCGAACGCTCGTCCGGATCGGAAAAATAACCCAGGGCTTCGCCCACACGCTTGCCGTCTGCCTTGCCCAGATCGTCGCGCATCTTTTCAATGCCCACTGCGACGGCCGTCTCACCCATTCCGGCCTGCAATCGCGTGATGCAATTCAGAATCGCCTGTCCACCGGAAGCGCAGGCGTTCTCCACGCTTTCAATCGGCTTGGTCTCCATGCCTGGAACACCCGCCAGCAGGCCCGACAGCAGACCCTGCTGATGCAGAGAGAAGCTGCAAGCCGCAGCGATGGAAGCCGAGTCGATCATCGCCGCTTCCGTACGTGTCTCCGCGCAGACTCCGGCAACCGCCGCGGCCAGCATCTGCTCCTGGCTCATCGCCATCAGCTTGCCAAAAGGCGACTGAAAATAGCCTGCAATGTAGATCGCTTTCACTTCGCTGTTCCTTCCCGTCTGCGGCTGTTGTAGTCGCGCAGAACCTGTGCTTCGCGCGCTCGATATGGCTTGCCATCCGGATAGAAAACATCGTGAAACCAGACGGGAGGTTGCTCGATCACATAGGGCCGCTGCCAGGAGTCCCACGGCAGATTCGTCTGGCTCTTGCCGACGACCAGTCCCCAGTTGATCGCTCCCATCAGTTGCCTGCGCCACACCACCGGCAGAATCGTGTCAAAGGTGCTGCCCACGCTACGCGCCATATATTCCGTGCAGAGAATCGGTCGATGAAACTGCGTCAGTTCATCCACACGCTGCTCAAACTCCTCTGGCCAGCCGTAGTTGTGAAAGCTCAAAATATCGGATTCCGTCACCTGAATTCGTGCCACTGCGCTCATCTTCGCCAGGCTTGACCAGTCCCCCTGCCACACGCCGCTGGTCAACGGCTGCGATGGATTTGCCGACCGCGCCCAGGCAAAAACCTGCGGCAACAACTCCGCCACGCGCGCTACTTTGTTGGGCGGCTCCATCCAGTGATACTCCGGCCCATTCGTGTTGTCCGGCTCATTCCACATATCCCACGCCAGAATGCGGTCGTCCTGTGCAAACGCGCCGATCACGCCCTTCACATAGGTCTCCAGACGCGGTTGCTGCGCCGGGTCCATCAGCGCGCTTTTCCCCGGACTCTGCACCCATCCCGAGTTATGCACGCCGGGAATCGGTGGCCGTTGCGGCCCCAGCTTTGGATACGGATCCCAGCACGAATCGAAGAGCACAAATACTGGACGAATGTGGTGCTTCGCCGCAATCGCCAGGAATGTATTCATCCGCTGCTGCATCCCGTTTGCATCCTGCTGCCACAGCAGATCGTGCAGAAAGACGCGCATCGTCTTCATGCCAACACCTTCGGCGTAGCCCATTTCGCGGTCAATCGTTACCGGATCAAACGTCGCAGCCTGCCACATCTCCAGTTGATTGATCGCATCCGACGGAAGAAAATTTCCGCCCGTCAAAAGTGGTGGCTGCTTTGCCTGCCATGCCTGTGCTTCGGCTTCCGTCCAGCGCGCGCGCGCATGCGCCGCAACAGAAACGCAAAGCGCCAACGATGCCAGCAGGAAAGGGAAGCGAATAGACGCAAATCGTCGCATGGGATATTTCCTCGTGGAGGTTTTGTCGCTGGATTCGCGCGACTGCCGAGAATATCATACGGGCAGACGCCTGCCTCCGGAGTGCTACCTGCCGATGTCCATACAATCCGCAATTCGAATCGACGCACACCAGCACTTCTGGCGGTACACAACGCAGGAATTCGACTGGATCGACGATGCCCTGTCCGCGCTCCGGCGCGATTTTTTGCCCACCGATCTCGCGCCACTGCTGCAAGCCAACGCGATGGATGGCTGCATCGCCGTGCAGGCGCGCCAGTCCATCGAGGAGACGGATTGGCTGCTTGCCCTGGCGGACGCGACGCCGTGGATTGCAGGCGTTGTCGGATGGCTTCCGCTCGCTTCGCCGCAGATTGCGGCCCTGCTGGAGCGGTACGCTGCACATCCAAAACTCTGCGGGCTGCGCCATGTTCTTCAGGCTGAGCCGGACGCATTCTTTGAGGATGTGCAGTTCAATCACGGTTTGAGTTTGTTTCAGCCCACCGGCCTCGTCTATGACCTGCTTATCGTCGAGCGGCAGATGGAATCCGCGCTGCGCCTTGTCGATCGCCACTCCGAACAGAGCATCGTTCTGGACCATCTTGCAAAACCGCGCATCGCCGCTGGAGAGTTGCAACCCTGGGCCACGCATCTGCGGGAGCTTGCCGCGCGCAAACACATCTCCTGCAAGCTCTCAGGCATCGTCACCGAGGCCGTCCGGGACCGCTGGAAGATCGAAGATTTGCGTCCGTTCGTCGAAGTTGCGCTCGATGCCTTTGGCCCTGCGCGATTGCTCTTCGGCTCGGACTGGCCCGTCTGCACCGTGGCTGCAAGTTTTCCGCGCTGGTGCGAAACCGCTGAAGAACTCCTGCGGAACTGTACCGCAGCGGAGCGGGATGCGATCTTCGGCCTCAACGCGCAACGCATCTACAAACTCGCTCCGACCCGCTGCGAAAACGTCACTCCGCGCTGACAGAATTCACGAGTGTTCCCAGTCCATCAATCGTGATGCTCACGCGGTCGCCGCTGCGCAGCCAGCGTTTCGGCGTCCGGGCAAAACCCACGCCGCTCGGTGTTCCCGTTGAAATGATATCGCCCGGCAGCAGCGGCGTCAGCGATGAAATGTACGCAATCAACTCCGGAACGCTGAAGATCAGCTCGCGCGTGCTGGAGTCCTGCAACACTTCTCCGTTGATCTCCAGATGAATGCGCAGCGCATGCGGATCGGAAATCTCATCCTTGGTCACAATCGAAGGCCCTATCGGGCAAAATGTCGGCAGGCTCTTCGACAGCGACCACTGCGAGGTGGAGAACTGCACGTCACGCGCACTCACATCGTTCACAATCGTATACCCGTACACATGCTCCATCGCGTTGTCTGCACCGATGCGATAGCCGCCTTTACTGATCACCACGGCCAGCTCCGCTTCGTAGTCCGGCTCGCTGGTCTCGCGCGGCAGCACAATCGTCTCTTCCGGCCCGACGATGGAGGGAGTCATCTTGAAAAAGACAACCGGAAACTTCGGAATCTCCAGCCGGGATTCCAGCGCATGATCGCGATAGTTCAACCCGATGCAGAAGATGCGCGGAGGATTGCAGATCGGTGCATGCAGCCGAACTTCGCTCAAGGGAAATCGCGCCGCCACAGGAAGCGACGCATGTGGATGCTGAATAACATGTAGCGTGCTTTTATATTCGCTTGAAAGGTCGACAACTTCCTCGGAATCTTCCAGCAGATAACCCGGTTTCTGGATTCTTTCGCGCGTTGAAAATGTCACCAGCTTCATTGCATCCCCCGGTTGATTTCAGTTTGTTTTATGCTGCTGTCCATCCGCCATCGATGGTCATCAGCGACCCCGTGATGAAGCTTGCTTCCGGTGAAACCAGATAACGCACCATCGCGGCCACATCCTCCGGCGTTCCCAGCCGCCCGATCGGCTGACGCGCACGCAGTTCTTCGCGCACCTTTTCCTTTTCGTTTGCATGATATTTGTCCAGATATCCCTCCACAAACGGCGTCTCCACCGTCCCCGGACAAATGGCATTCACGCGCAGTTGGCGCGGATACTCCACGGCCAGTTGTCGCGTCATCGCCAGTACCGCGCCCTTGCTCGTGCAATACGCAAAGCGCTGTCGAATGCCGATCAACCCGGCCACCGATCCAATGTTCACAATGCTGCCCTTGCGTTCGCTGGCCAGCAGCAGCGGAAGCATCGCCCGCGTCACCAGATAAACCGAGCGCACGTTCACATTCATCAGTCGGTCAAAATCTTCCGCTTCGGTTGTTTCCACCGAACCGACGTGTCCAATCCCTGCGTTGTTCACCAGCACGTCCAGCCGCTCGATCTTCGCGGCTACCGCGCCAATCGAAGCTGCGTCCGTCACGTCCATCCGCACCGCATGCGCCTGCAAGCCGCGCGTTGTCAGCCCGGCGGCCAGTTTTTCCGCAGCCTGCAACTGGATATCTGCAATCCAGACCTGCGCTCCGGCACGCGCAAGTTCGCAGACGGTAGCTTCACCGATGCCGCTTGCGCCGCCCGTCACCAGCGCGGAGCATCCATCCACTCGAAACGCCTCTCTCGGCTCCATCGTCACTTTCCGTCATCCTTCCCTGACATCGTTGCTCAGCAAATCGATGTAGAACGTTTCATTGGATGCGCAATATTTCTCTCCCGGATGCTTATCTCCCGGATGCTTCTTTCCTGGATGCTTCGATCGATTCCAGTTGCTTGGTGGCCGACGCTGCCTCAATCCTCGGCTTCAAACGCCTCGGTGCGCAGCTCGCCGTCGCGCTGTGCAATCAGCTTCTGCACGCGTCCTTCGGCGGCGTCCAGTTCCTGACGGCATGCTGTGGAGAGTTGTACTCCCTGTTCGAACAACCGCACCGATTCTTCCAGCGTCAGTTCGCCCTGTTCCAGTTTCTGCACGATCGTTTCCAGCTTGTGCAGTGCGTCTTCAAACTTGGCCATCGTCGTTCTTCTTTCTGCCTTGCGCTTCTTGTCATTGTCCCGCTGCGGAGGCGTTCTGCCGTGGCAACACGGACTCCAGAATCTCGGCTGCCAGCGTGTAGCGGCCAAACGGCGCGCTCACCTGCACGCCCTGCACCATCGGTCGCGCCTCGGCCAACATCTCCTGCGCAATGCAAATTCCTTCTGCGCGCGCCGCTTCCGGAGTCTCGGCCTGCGCCATGCGCAGCATTACCGCCTCCGGCATGGAAACACGCAGATCGTTGCGCATGAACTCGGCATTCCGCAGGCTGGTCAGCGGCCAGATGCCGGCAATCACGGGAATCCGGAACGACTCAATCCGTTTCAGAAATCGCTCCAGCAAACGCATGTCAAAGACCGGCTGCGTAATTGCGTACTCCGCGCCTGCATCCACCTTCCAGGCAAATCGCCGCAGCTCCTGCTCAATGTCGGGAACGCCGGGATTGGCAGCGACGCCAATGGTGAAGTTGGTTGAGCCGCCAATCGCGTTGGAACCAATGTCCAGGCCATGATTCAGCCGCCGCACGATATTCACCAGGCCGATTGCATCCACATCGAAGACCGCCGTCGCATCCGGATAGTTACCCAGCTTCGGTGGATCGCCTGTCAGACACAGGATGTTTTTCAGCTTCAGTGAAGAGGCGCCCAGCAGATCGGACTGAATGCTCAGGATATTGCGGTCGCGGCACGTATAGTGCAGCACGGTTTCCATGCCCGTCTGTTGCTGAATCTGAATGCACAGGCTCTGCGCGCTCATCCTTGCCGACGCGCGCGGCGAATCCGGCACATTGATCGCATGCACGCCCAGCGCGGTCAGCAGCTTTGCGCCTTCCAGCTCTTTTGCGGAGTCGATTCCACGTGGCGGCACAATCTCCACCATGGTCACGAACTTTCCTTCCGCAATCAGCCTGCCCACGGTCGAGCGCTGCGCCAGTGGCAGTGGCGGCGTCTCCGCGCTGATCTCAGCCTGGGTCGGCTCGGTCAGCGCAATGTGGGTCTGCGCGTCCAGCGCCCGCAGCGCGGACTTCATTGCGCGGATATGGTTTGGCGTCGTTCCGCAGCAGCCGCCCACAAACTGCGTTCCAGCCTTCACCACTTTGCGCGCAAAACTCGCCATATACTCCGGCGAGCACAGATAGATGTTGCGACCCTCCACCGCGCGCGGCATCCCCGCATTGGGCATGGCCATCAGCGGCAGGTGTGTCGCTTTGCGCATCGCCTCCACCGCCGTCAGCACAGTCGCCGGTCCGGTCGAGCAGTTGCATCCCACTGCATCCGCTCCGGCTTCGGTCAGCGTCGCCGCCGCCTGCTCCGGCGTCGTTCCATCCAGGCATCGGCCATCTTCATCCACCGTCATCATCACGGCCACCGGCAACTCCGGCGCAATCGTCTTTGCCGCCAGCAGCGCTTCGCGCGCTTCGTTCACCGCCGGCATCGTCTCCACAATCAGCAGATCGACACCGGCGCTCACCAGCGCACTGATTTGTTCTTCAAATGCTGCACGCGCCTCCGAGAGCGCAATCTTGCCCAGTGGTTCCAGGCGCACGCCCAGCGGTCCAATTGCGCCAGCCACCCACGCTTCGCCTGCCTGCTTTTCCTTGAAGTGAGCAACCGCTTCGCGCGCAATGCGAACTCCGGCTGCATTGATCTCCGCCACCTTGTCGCTCAGCCCGTGACGTTCCAGCCGAAACCGATTGGCGCCAAAGGTATTCGTCTCCAGCAACTCGGCTCCGCTTTGCAGATATTCTTCGTGAATGGCAAGAATCAGCGAAGGGTCGGAAAGATTCAGCTCGTCATAGCAGCGATGGATAAAAACGCCACGGCCATAGAGTACAGTTCCCATCGCTCCGTCGCACAGCACCGGTCGATCCTGGAACAGCTTCGTCAAAAGGGAGGGTTGCTTCGAGTCGGGCACAATACTTACGATGCTAACGCGTTTTGCAGGCTCGTGGGACTCCGCGGGCAGGTTCCGGCAAACACGTTTCCGCCTCGACACCACGCGGCATCCACCCATTTTTCCGCGTAATTCCCGCCCGCCTGCTTCCCAACCGGAACTGTTTCCCGTCGAACTGAGGTGTACAGCCCGGGGCCTTGCGTAAGAGCGTATTCGCCGAAGGGGGCATCATGGCAATCTTTGTGCGCAGCAGCTTCCATCTCGCTCCTGCTGAAACCTCGATATCCCGGCACCCCGGTTTGCTATACTTGGCCAGTCAGCTCGATTTGAATGAGGTAGAGGATTTTGAAGAAAAGGGGTCTCGCTCTCTGCGCCCTCGCGGCTCTGTTGACCGCAGGTGTGCTTTCGGGCTGTGGTAACAACTTCTATTTCGCTGGCCGTGTTCTGCCGCCCAGCGGAATCGCCAATCGTGTTCTCATCGCGATTCAGAATCCAAGCGCCTTCAGCAAGGGCGCGCTGGAGATCGTCGATGCCTACTACGATATTCGCCAAAGCTACAATGACCGCATCCCCGGTTTCAGCATTGCCGGTTATTCCGGTTCCGAGCCGAGCACGATTCAGAACATGCCGGAAGAGCAGCTTGGCGCGGTCTACGGTTCCGGCGACGGCTCCTTCACGCTGGTGAATTATCAGAAAGAAAACAACGGCGGAGCCATCGCCAGCTTCGGCACTTTATCCTCCAGCATCTTTGTCACGCGCAGCCAGACCTATGTTTTTGCTGCCGATCTCCAGGCACATTTTCTCAATGTCGTCGATAAGATCGGCGGCAAGGCTTACAGCCTCGGCTTACCCGGTGTCTACCGCGTCTCCACGAATCCGGGCGGCTCGATTGCCCTCGCTTTCGTTCAAAACTCCAACTACGCCTATTACCCGCGCAAGTTACAGGGCTTTGAGACCACCGCCTACAGCGGCGGGCCGTCCACCTGGCCACCGAATGCCGTCGATTGCGAGCCGATGAACGCTCCAGGCATGTGTCTTTTCCAGGTAGCCGACAGCAGTCATCATCCAATCCAGTTTGACCGCCCCATCAAGGCTCTGTGGAGTGCAGATGGCAGCACGGCCTACATCCTGAACTGCGGTCCGGAGTGTGGCGGCAACCAGTCTTCCGTTGAACTGCTTCCCACCGCGCCGCTCATCATCCAGAGCGGACAGCAGTCCGGCTCCATTCCCACGTCTCCCACCACCATCGTCACGCCCGGCGGCGCCAGCAATGGACTGGTTGACAGCAATACGCTGTATGTCTATGGGCAGCAGCCTCAGCCAGACGGACTTTTTTCCGGCTTCCTGACACCCATCGATCTCACCAGCAACACCGCAAGCAACGCGGTTGGTGTCAGCGATGCCGCGCCCGGTCAGCCCACCAAAATGGTTCTCGGCGACGACAACACGCTCTGGCTTGGTGGAGTGCGTTGCGAACAGGGTGAGCGTTACGCCAAGGGTGAGTCGTATGGCTGCCTGACCATGTACAACACGGCCACCAACTCCGTCACCATGCTGGAGCCGTTCCAGGGCGATCTTACCGGCATTGCAGCGATCCTGACGTTGCACAAGGTTTACGTCTCCGAGGGTGGACAGGTGTATATCTTCTCGACGACCAATGGCTCGGCCATCAACAACTTTTACGTCACCGTCACCGGCACAGCCTATGACGTGGCGTACATGGACGCCACCACGGACGCCGACAACACCGATTACTGATTTCGCTCGCGGATTTCTGTTTATGGATCAGCCCGGCACAGCGACGCCTCTCGATGTGCTCGCCATCGCCGCCCATCGGGATGACGTCGAGCAGACCTGCGGCGGAACCCTGCTGCGCATGGCCGACCGTCATCTGCGCACCGGCATTCTCGATCTCACACGCGGCGAATCCGGAACGCGCGGAACCGCCGAGGAGCGAGCCGCCGAAGCCGCTGAAGCCGCCTCCATTCTGCGCGTCGTGCATCGCGAAGCGCTTGATTTCCCCGACGGCGCGATTGCCAATTCGCTGGAAAATCGCATCGCCATCGCGCACGTCCTGCGTCGCTTGCGTCCGCGCGTCGTCATTCTTCCTTACGGACAGGCGCGTCATCCGGACCACGCCATCTGCGCTTCGCTTGGTTATGAAGCCTGCTTCCTCGCCGGTCTCGCCAACTTCTCCTCTGGCGACCTCGGACCGGACGCGCCTCATCGCCCCTTCAAGATCGTCTATGCCAGCCTGTACGCCGACGTGCGTCCCAGCTTCATCGTCGACATCACGCCCTACATGGAGACACGGCTTCAGGCGCTGATGGCCTATCGATCGCAATACTCCAGCCAACAGCAGGGAAGTGGACTCTTCGTTCCGGAGCAGGAGATTCGCGAGCGCCTCCTGGCCGAGGCGCGCCACTACGGCCTGCTCGGCGGCGTCCGTTACGGCGAACCCTTTGTGCAGCGCGAGGTGGGCCTCGTCGATGACCTCACGCTGATTCCTGTCCAGTCCATCTGAGTTCTCAATCTGTCTGCCGCTGGAGCGTCTGGGGATGTCTACCGCTTCCATTTCGGAAATCCACTCGCCTCACGCGGCGACCTGGCTGCTGATCATGACGGCCACCATCCAGCCATCGCCGCGGGCTGGGGTTCTGCGCGCCGATCCTGCGCTGCGCCTGGCGGACTATCAGCGCGCGCTGCGCTTCTGGCTTGGCCAAACACATCCCTGCGCCGCACGGATTCTGTTTCTGGAAAACTCCGGCTCCGACCTCTCGTCCTTGCAGGCAATTGCCCAGCATGAAAATCCCGCTCGCAAGCTGGTTGAATTTCTTTCCATTCCTGCCAGTCCCATTCCGGAGGGTTTCAACTACGGCTACTCAGAGATGGAGCTGCTCGACGCCGGTCTTGATCGCTCGGAGTTGCGCCGCGACACCACGCACATCATCAAGACCACCGGTCGCCTCATCTTTCCCGCTCTTGGCCACGCGCTCGATCTGCTGCCCGCCGCGCCGGAGCTGCTCATCGATTGTCGCCGCTTTCCCTGGCCGCGTCGCGGAGCGGACGCGCGCGTCCAGCTCTTTGCCTGCTCTCACGCCTATTACCAGAGCCACCTGCGTGGAACGCACCGCGCAATGAACACCACCGATCTTCGCCTGCTGGAGCAGCTTCTTTACTCTCGCGTCATCCCCACGCTGGGCCAGCCCGGCGTCTTCCTGCGCTTTCCCTGCAATATCGATCCCGTCGGCTACTCCGGCTTCAAGGCGCGCAGTTACCAGACCGTCGGCCAGCGGTTCGATCAGGCGATCCGCGCGCTTCTGCGCCACATCGCTCCATCCTGCTGGTATTGACCGCTTTTTCTGCTCTGGTTCCCGTCTTTTCGCAATGCGGCAAAAGACTTCCCGGTTTCCTTGACGGTCTCGATGCAGGAACCAATAATGCAGATGTGGCTTGAATGTTGCTTTCCGGGAATTTCTTCAGGCCGTTCACTCGAATCTTTCAGGAGCATTACCCATGGCCACCGCCGCACGCCCTGATGCAAGCCAGACTTCCAACCCAGTCGGTCGTGGGGTCGAACCCCTCCGCGCTGGAAAAGGGAACTCATTTCTGCTGCGCAAGCTGCATTCGCTCTCCGGCATCGTGCCCATCGGCGCGTTTCTCATTGAGCATCTGCTTTCCAACTTTGAAGCGCTCAAAGGACCGCTTGCCTACGCCGAACAGGTCAAGTTTCTGAACAGCCTGCCACTCGTGCGCTTTCTTGAGGTGGGTTTGATCTTCATTCCGCTTGCTTATCACGCGCTCTATGGCGTTTACATCGCAATGCGCGGCAAGGCCAATGTCATCTACTACCCCTGGTCCGGCAATTGGATGTACATGATGCAGCGCTGGACTGGCTATATCGCCTTCGTTTACATCATCCAGCATGTCGTTCGCCAGCGCTTCATGGGCGTCAGCCTGCCGGAGCATCCCGGCGCGGCCTTCCACAAAGTTCAGATGGAGTTGTCCAATCCCTGGATGCTTGCCGTTTACGTCATCGCCATGATCGCCGTCTGCTGGCACTTCTCTTACGGCATCTGGCTCTTCGCGGCCAAGTGGGGCATCACGCCCGGAGCCAATGCGCGCCGTCGCTTCGGTTACCTCTGCGCCGTGCTCGGCGTCGTGCTTGCCGTCATGGGACTGGCCAGCATCTACGCTTTCGTTGGGCCAAACTACAAAAATGCTCCAGCCGATGTGATGCCGGCACAAACCATGCTGTACGCGCCATCCTCGCCGGGTGCATCCTTGTCATAGATCGGTGTTGGCTCCGGCGCGTCAGTTCGGGCGTGTCCAATGGATATGCGCGCAGTGGAAGCGGTCTTCAAACTGGTACGGGTAACTGGTACGAAAGGACAGGAATCAATCTCATGGCGGCACCCAAAATCATCGTAGTTGGCGGTGGGCTGGCCGGTCTGGCAGCGGTCATCAAGATCGCTGAAGCAGGCGGCAATGTCGATCTTTTCTCCATCGTTCCCGTCAAGCGTTCTCACTCGGTCTGCGCGCAGGGCGGCATCAACGCCGCTAAGGATCTGAAGGGAGAAGGCGACACCACATGGAAGCACTTTGACGACACGATCTACGGTGGCGATTTTCTTGCCAACCAGACGCCCGTCAAGGCCATGTGTGAGGCTGCGCCGGCAATCATCGATCTGCTGGATCGCATGGGAGTGCCGTTCAACCGCACGCCAGAGGGTCTTCTTGACTTCCGCCGCTTCGGCGGCACGCTCTACCAGCGGACAGCCTTTGCCGGAGCAACCACGGGGCAGCAGTTGCTCTACGCGCTCGATGAACAGGTCCGCCGTCATGAGTCGGAAGGCAAGGTGAAGAAGTACGAAGGGTGGGAGTTCCTCTCTGCCGTTCTCGATAGCAATGGCGTGGCGCGCGGCATCTGTGCGATGAACCTGCGCACGATGGAGGTGACGACCTTCGCTGCGGATGCGATCATCATCGCAACCGGCGGCATCGGCGCCATCTTCGGCAAGAGCACGAACTCGGTCGTCTGCACTGGATCCGCGCAAGCGGCTCTCTATCAGCAAGGTGCGTACTACGCCAACGGTGAGTTCATTCAGGTGCATCCGACGGCGATCCCCGGCGAGGATAAGCTGCGGCTGATGTCAGAGTCGGCGCGCGGCGAAGGCGGACGCGTCTGGGTGCCGCGTACGGTTGGCGACAAGCGCGCAGCCAAGGCGATTCCTGAGACCGAGCGCTGGTACTTCCTGGAAGAGTGGTATCCGAAGTACGGCAATCTTGTTCCACGCGATGTGGCCACGCGGGCCATTCACAAGGTGGTCTATGAGCATGGTCTGGGCATCGACGGCCAGCCCATGGTTTACCTTGACCTCACCCACATCGACCGGGCAACGCTCAACCGCAAGCTGGAAGGAATCCTCGAAATCTACCAGAAGTTTGTCGGCGACGATCCACGCGAAGTCCCGATGAAAATCTTCCCCGGCATGCACTACACCATGGGTGGTCTCTGGGTCGATTTCAACCAGATGACCAACATCCCCGGCGTTTTTGCCGCCGGCGAGGCAGAGTATCAGTATCATGGCGCGAACCGGCTTGGCGCCAACTCGCTGATGAGCTGCATCTATGGCGGCTTCCAGACTGGTCCAAATGCCATCGCCTATGCCAAAGCGCTGAAAGCTGCCCCGGGAGACGGTGGACACGCGCAGGAACTGGCGCGGCAGAACGATTTGAACAAGCAACTGGTGTCGTCAAGCGGCAAGGAAAATCCCTTCCGCATCTGGCGTGAGCTGGGCGAAACCATGACGAAGAACGTGACCGTCATCCGCCACAACAAGAACATTCAGCAAGCGGATGAAAAGATCGTCGAGCTGATGGAGCGTTATCGCAACATCAATCTCAGCGATAAAAGCCAGTGGGCAAACACCAGCTTCGCCTTCACGCGCCAGTTGTACAACATGCTTCAGATTTCACGCGTGGTTGCGCAGGGCGCCAGGCTTCGGGACGAGTCCCGCGGCGCGCACTACAAGCCGGAGTTTCCCGATCGCAACGATGAGAAATTCCTGAAGACCACCAAGGCCAGCTTTGCGCCGGATGCCAATGAGCCGCGTTTCGAATTTGAAGCCGTCGATACGCAGCATATTCCTCCCCGGCCGCGCCGTTACGACGCCGCCAGCTAAGGCAATGGAGTTGGATCAAGAGGCCGGTTCCATCCGGCGATGGAGAGAGAGACCATGGCAGAGAAGACCATTCAGATCGAAATCAAGCGCCAGAGCGGACCGGACGCTTCGTCCACATGGGAAAAATTCGAGATTCCCTGGAAGCCCGGGATGAACGTCATCTCCGCCATGATGGAGATTGCCGCCAATCCCGTCAACGCCAGCGGTCAGGAGACGACGCCGATTGCCTACGACTCCAATTGCCTGGAAGAGATTTGCGGCTCCTGCGCCATGGTGATCAACGGCAAGGCGCGCATGGCCTGCTCGGCGCTCGTGGACAAGCTCGAACAGCCGATTCGCGTTCAGCCGCTCACCAAGTTTCCCGTCGTGCGTGATCTCGCCGTCGATCGCAGCGTTTTGTTTGAGAACCTGAAGGCCGTGCAGGCCTGGGTTCCGGTGGATGGAACCTACGATCTCGGCTCCGGTCCCCGCGTCTTTCCGCAGCAGCAGGAGGTAGCTTATCCGCTTTCCAACTGCATCAGTTGCTGCTGCTGCATGGAGGTTTGTCCGCAGTTCAATGACGCGACCGGATTCGTCGGCGCAGCCACCATCGCTCAGGTCAAGCTCTTCAACTCCCACCCCTCCGGCAAAGTGCTCAAAGAGGAGCGTCTGCGCGCGCTGGCCGGCGACGGCGGAGTGCAGGAGTGTGGCTTCGCGCAGAATTGCGTCCAGGCCTGTCCCAAGCAGTTGCCGCTTACCGAGGCCATCTCCGACATTACGCGCGATGTTACCCTTCAGGTTGCCAAGGATTTCCTCCGCGCCTGAAGCCTCCACTCCGCAAAAAGGCCGCGCTTGCTGCGTGGCCTTTTTGCTTTTCGGCGATGGCATCCTGTGTTCTCCGCTCACCTGCTACAATCCCAATCAATTCATCTTCGCGGCCACACATCGTTCCTTGAGGCTTATCACTCTATGCTCGGCATCCGTCCACCAGTCGCTTTTGCGCTTGTCCTCGCTTTTCCATCTCTCGGAATCTCCGTCATGACCCACGCCCAATCGATGCCCAAATCCGCTGCAACCGCCTCAAAACCCGCCGCCAAACACACACATGCAGCAGCGCTTACTCCAGAGCAGGTCCATCGCGCCGCCATCGTCATCGACACGCATGAAGACACGCCGCAGCGGCTCGTCGACGACCACTTCGATCTCGCCGACCCGCTTGGCACCGGCCAGGTCAATCTTGACGCCATCCACAAGGGCAACCTGGGCGCGGCGTTTTTCTCCATCTGGGTCGAGCCAAAACTTTATGAGGGCCAGTACGCGCACCGCACGCTGGAACTGATCGACGCCACGCGCAATCAGGCCGCGCGCCACCCGGATCAGATTCGTTTCACCACCACTGCCGACGGCATTCTCGCCGCTCATCGCGAACATAAATTCGCGCTGCTCATGGGCATTGAAGGCGGCCACTCCATTGAGCATTCGCTCTCTCTCCTGCGCATGTACTACGATCTCGGCGTTCGCTACATGACGCTCACCTGGTCCAACTCCAACGGCTGGGCCGACTCCTCCGGCGACACCGACGATGCCACCGTGCCCCACACCGCCGACGGCCTCAGCGACTTCGGCAAGGATGTCGTCTATGAGATGAATCGCCTCGGCATGATCGTCGATGTTTCTCACGTCTCGGACAAGACCTTTTACCGCACGCTTGTCATCAGCCGCGCACCGGTCATTGCCTCCCACTCCGGCGCGCGCGCCTTGTGTGACGCGCCGCGCAACATGACCGACGACATGCTGCGCGCCATCGCCCGCTCCGGTGGGCCGGACTCCAAGGGCGGAGTCGTCATGGTCAACTTCTACTCCGGCTTCATCTCCCAGGCATATCGCAACGCGCAGCAGGCCCAGCGTCCGGAGGTGCTCCGGGCCGAGCAGGCGCTGCGTGACAAATTCAAGGCCGAGGGCCGCACGCTCACCTACGGCGACCTCGACAAGGTGGACCGCGAATACGCCAACCGCATTCCGCGTCCGCCGCTTTCGGATCTCATTGACCAGATCGACCACATCGCCAAAGTCGCCGGCATCGACCACGTCGGCATCGGCACCGACTTCGACGGCATCTCCGGCCAGCTTCCGCAGGGCATCGACTCCGCCGCCGACCTGCCCAAGGTGACCGCCGCGCTCATGGCCCGCGGTTACTCCGCCGCCGACTGCGACAAGATTCTCGGCGGCAACTTCCTGCGCGTCTTTCATGAGATCGAGCAGGTCAGCCACCAGCTCCAGTCCCAGACAAGTCAATCCCAACCCGGCCAGCCCTCAACCCGCCCGCGCATCACCGTTATGCAGCCACACTCGACCGCTCCGGCACAATGAGCGCGCGCTGGATATGAATGCGCTTGAGGGCGTCGATCAGCAACCCCCTCAAGCGGGAAGAGTGATCTTCCACAGCGATCGCAGCAGCCAGCACGCCAGCGAGGACTTCCGCGCGGCCATCGACAAGCACGGCATCCGGCCTTCGATGAGCCGCAAGGGCAACTGCTGGATGACGCGGTGACAGAGACTCTGTTCTGATCGCGGAAGGTGGAGTGTCTGCACGGCATGGAGTTCCGCAACCAAAGGCAGGCCAAAGACGCAACGCTCGACTGGCTGCTCTGGTACAGCCGATCGATCAAGGATGCACTCGACTTTGAACTACCTCAGCCCAGCGCAGTTCGAGCAGAATGCCGACGCTCGAACACACGCCCTCGCAGCCTGACCGCGATGACGCAACCCCAACCAGACGAAAGTCCAAAACCAGTACGACTAT
>JAJZHE010000139.1 GCA_021804655.1 Acidobacteriota bacterium | reverse complement strand
CTACCGCCCGGCGTAGTTGGTCTCCATCCACTCGCGATACGCCCCGCTGGTCACTTCCTCCACCCAGGCCTGGTTGTCCAGATACCAGCGCACCGTCTTGCGCAGGCCGGTCTCAAAGGTCTCCGCCGGTCGCCAGCCCAGCTCGCGCTCGGCCTTCGTCGCGTTGATCGCGTAGCGGCGGTCGTGGCCCGGTCGGTCCGCCACTGAGGTCATCAGCCGCGCATGCGGACGATGCGGCGAGTCGGGCAGAAACTCATCCAGCAGCGCACACAGCATCGTCACCGTATCCAGATTGGTCTGCTCGTTCCATCCGCCGATGTTGTAGGTCTCGCCCGGCTTGCCGCGCTCCAGCGCCACGCGCAGCGCCGCCGCGTGATCGCCGACATACAGCCAGTCCCTCACCTGCATTCCGTCGCCATAGATCGGCAGCGGCTCGCCGTGAATCGCGCGGTTCAGCACCAGCGGCAGCAGCTTCTCCGGAAACTGCATCGGTCCATAGTTGTTTGAGCAGTTCGTCACCACCGTCGGCAGGCCGTAGCTCTTGTGCCAGGCGCGCACCAGCATGTCACTGGCCGCCTTGGACGCCGCATAAGGACTGTTCGGACGAAACGCGAAGGTCTCCTCGAACGGAGCGTCCCCCGGCTTCAACGAGCCGTACACCTCATCGGTCGAGACATGCAGAAATCGGAACTGCTCTTGATCCACAGCCTCCAGCTCCTGCCAGTACGCGCGCGCCGCCTCCAGCATCACAAATGTGCCGTGAACGTTTGTATCCAGAAACTCGCCCGGCCCCATCAGCGAGCGATCCACGTGGCTCTCCGCCGCCAGATGCACAATCGCGCGAGGCCGATGCGTGTGCAGCAGGCCATCCACCAGCTCGCGGTCGCGAATATCCCCGCGCACAAACGTATATCCAGGCTTGTGCGCTACAGACCCCAGATTGCGCAGATTCCCGGCATACGTCAGCTTGTCCAGGTTCACTAGCGGCGTGCCCGCCGTGGCAAACCAGTCCAGCACAAAGTGCGAGCCAATAAATCCCGCACCACCGGTCACCAGAAGGGGACTGTCTTTTGTCAGCATGTTATCTAGTCTATCGACTTTCGATCACCAGACAAAAATCGGCCCCTGGAAATTCCAGGGGCCAGGTTGCCTTGGTTCTCTCGTCGTGCGAGAGCTTGATTGGCGGCCTACAGCCATTGCCGGAGTCGCGGATTTCACAGCCTCGGGGGAGCTGTCGTTCTTGACGATTCCGCGCCTCGTGAACGGGCTTACCGGGGAGTTGACCCGTCCATGGCCGCCAAAGTGTTTTCCATCAATTGCACCTCTACAGTGCGCGCGACCTTTGTCGGCTTCGCTCCGGAGGCATCACTGTCCCCCGTTGCGTTGCCCAGCGCCACCGCATGCATGCGATAGATGGGAAGATTGTGCGCTGTCACAAAGTAGCGTTCCACCACTTCGTCCAGACGCTGCGAATTGCGTATGCCAAAGCTGCCCGCGCCCGGTGCGTGCGCCGTCATCTCCAGCAGATATCCCTGTTTGCTTTGAATCGCCTGTGCCAGTCCATCCAGCTCCTGCTTCTGCTCGGCGGTCAATACCTCCTGGCCTGGCTTGAAGGTCACCGTCACCGTCTGCTTTTGCGTGTACTTGTCCAGTCCATTGACAGTACCCGCGAGCGCCTGAACCTTGCCAGCCGCTTGCCCGGCCACAGTATTCGCCTGCTGCGCCTGCTCTCCGGCTGCCGTCGCCGTCTGGTTAGCCGCGTCGGCTGCGCTCTGCGCCTTGCTGATTCCTGCCTGTGCGCGCTGATCCACGTCCTTGATGTCGCTGGCGTTCTTCGCCGTTGCTCCATTCAACTCTTCCACCTGACCCTGGATCGGCTCGATCTGGTGCCGTACCCACTTCTTCCGCGCAAAGGGGTTGATCCGTCCCCAGAAACCTTCTTTTGCAGGCTGCATCGCCTGGGCGTTGTCTGTGCTCGCCGGCGAGTTCGTCGCTGTGGTCTGTGTTGTCGCTGCGCTGCTGTTCTGTGTTGCTGCACTGTCGCTCGACTGCGCCTGCGCACCCGATACGCAGATGACAGCCCCCAGCGCCACCAGCGCTGTCTTCATTGCAAGGTTCCCCAGTACTTTCCCCGTCGTTTTCATGGTCTTCTCCTTTTTTTTAAGCCGCTCACTCAGGCGGCACCCTTTGGTACGCGTGCTGCCTAACATGATGCAAGAGCCATGCCAAACTCGAACTGATCTGCGAAAAGTTCAGCATCAACATTGTTTTGTTGAGTTTAGGCTTTTCAGTGGGATACAGAAAACGTTCATCGCGCAGCAATGGACTGCCGCAGACCATGTAATTTCTTCACAGGCAGGAATTTCTTACTCGCACTCAGGCGCAGAGATTGTGCAGAAAGGCTGCTATCGGGTCTCTGCGCTCTCTACGGTCACTTGTGGATACTGGCCATCCCAGTCCGCCGTCACCTGGTCAAAGATCAACCTGAAATCCCGCACCTCGCCTGGCTTCAGCGGAGACGCACGCATCGGCTCCGTATCGATATACGGCTCGCGCGCTCGAATCAGGTCCAGCGGCATCGTCGTATTCTGGCTCGCCTCGCCTGCGGCATTGCGAAAGATCACACGCACACGCACGCCCACCAGCGTCTTCGTGCCCGCGTTGGTCACCTGCCCATCCAGATAGGTCACCTTGCCGCCGGCCAGATTCGACGACTCGCTCATCACAAAGTGGCTCAGGTGCACCTGCGACAGATAGGCCGCATCCATCCGCGCAGCCGTATGCCGACATCCCACAGTCAGCCCCAGCATCACCAGCGCCACCACGCCCAGCGCCGACCACTTCCGGTTCATCGTCTTTACACTTTTCCCAACCTGGTTCATCTCATCTCTTCTCTTTGCGGAGACAGCGTTTTTCCACCGCGTCTTGTTCCATCATCGGCTTGCTCCATCCAATCCGCAATCTTGAGCGTACTCAGCATGAACTCGGCTCGACCGATGAAAATTTCGTGAACACTGCATCGCTTGCGCTGCACTTCGCGTCCAATAGAATGAGGCACAGATCATGGTTTCCACTTCATCCACCCCCGCATCCACACCCACATCCAGGCTTGCCTCTACGATCACCGCCCACACCGGCTCCGCCGGATGGCTCTACCCTGCAGCCGTCCTCTGCGTCATCGCCTTGCTGCTCGTCGGCTTCTGAGCTTTCTTTCGCCGACTTCGCGACATCGATCAAACGCGCGCTAACCGACGCGTTGCAATGCAAGCAGGAACCAGACGACTGTGCCCAGAATCGCGCAGAAACACAGCAGCACGACCATCCATATCCCCGACGAAGTTCCCTGCGTGGCAGAGAGAACCTGAAACGCAACCAGAACCGCCAGCACCCAAACCAGCACAACTTTCAGCCAGCCAATCATCAGAATCGCCGTGGCCTCCAGCCGTGCACGATTCTCTTCCGTCACCTGCACGCCGTAGTGAAAGCTCTGCGGGAAATGCACGGCCACCGTCAATGCCAGATAAAGCCCCAGCGCGAGGGCAGGCATCAGGAATATCTGGTTCGCGGGTCCCCACGTATCCGGCTGACCATTGAATCCGAAGTGGACCGGGATGCTTTTCGGCAGGAGGCGCCAGCGCGCCCACCCGGCCACAGCCCACATCGTCGCCAGTGCAGCCATGGCTGCCCGCTCGCGCACTCGGCGGCTTCTGTCAACGGGATAGCCGGAATCCATCTTTGCTCTCCTGTTCTTGCGCTGTCCTCGCTTCGTTCTCGCTTCGTTTTGGGCCTGCTCTCAGCCAGCGCGGCTCAGCCGAAGCGCGCGCGTCCAGCGCCCTGGCGAAAATCCTTTCCTGTCATCTCCATACGCACGCACATCTCCGCCAGCCGTGACCGCATCCGCTCGCCGATCCGGTCGCCCAGCGTCTCTTCGCGGGCTGCCCGTTGAGCCGCCGCTCCTGTCAGCACTCCTGCCGGCGGCATATCCGGATAATTCGTTGTAATGATCGTTGTCCGCTTGTCGTTGTAGCGCGTATTCAGAATCAGCGCCACCGTATCCCACACCCAGTCCGTCGGTTTCTGCGCACCCAGCTCGTCCAGCACCAGCACCTCAGCTTCAAAGACCGGGCGCAGCACCTCCAGTTCGGTCGAGTTCACCTGCGGGTTATAGCTATGCTGAATCTCCTTCAGCAGCTCGCGATAGTCGTAGAACAGCCCCGGCACGCCTTTTTCTTCCATCAACGCCAACAGCATGCCCACTGCCAGATGCGTCTTGCCCACTCCAATCGATCCGGTCAGCAGCAATCCACGACCGCCCGTTTCCATTGGATAGCCCTCCACAAACTTCCGAGCCATCTTCAGCGCCATCCCCAGCGAAGCATCCGCATTCGGCAGCACATCAAAGCTCTCCAGCACGCAATGCTCATACCGCTTCGGGATCCGCGCCGCCTTCACGCGAAAGGAACGCCGCAGCTCCTGCTGGCAAACGCAGGCACGCGCCGCGCGTCGCCCATCGGCTCCCGTCACCAGCACCATCCCCGCGTCTCCGCATTTTGCACATCGCGCCACGACTTCGCTTGCCTCCGGCAATCGCATCTCCGTCTTTAGCCACTCATTCATCCGTTCGCTCATGCGCACCCTCCAGTCCATCGTCCAACTTTCTTCCACTTGTCGCAAATGCAGCCGCTGATCCACCGTCCTTTTCCACTCGAAATTTGCCCATCCTCGATTGCCGTCTCGGCTCCACGTTCATCTCGAACGAATGCATCAATTTCATTTAGTTTCCGTACAAAGAAATATTAAACTCATGTAAATAAATGGATTTAAAAAAATAGTTGACAAATATAATAAATGTAAGTCATTATGGTGATGGGTACTATACAACTTTAACGGAGGAACTCAATGTCACGACTCTTGATCGCAAGCCTTCTGCTCACGTCTTCTGTCTTCTCCGCATCGGCCATGGCAAGCGCGCCGAGCACGGACGTTCCCACCTCCAACCCGACCGCGGCTTCCGCCTACGTCGCCCCGCATCTTTTGAATCCGACCGAGTTGCACGTCAGCGCTTCTGACCTCACTGAGGGTGTCCCGGCCAGCGGCTCCATGTTTGTCAGCGTCAACGTCGATGCCTACGGGCACGCAAAAGATGTTCATGTCCTGCGCACGTTTTCGCCAGAGATGAGCTTCCGTGTCGCTCAGGCCATCAGCCGCGCTCGTTTTCAGCCTGCCACTTTCAACAATCACACCATCTCCGCTCCGCTGAATCTGGTTGTCAGCGTCCAGCGCTAGTTTTTCAGTCCGTCTTTCAGATCACGGCCCGCAGGGTGGCGCGCTTCAGCGCAACGCCAGGCGGGCCGTCTGTTGTTGGATGGGTTCATTTCCGTTCCATCATTCCACCGGATGGACAGTCAACACAATCCGCCGATATGAGGTTAAACGCGGCGTTCCGTCATCGGTGACAGCCAGGATGATGTGCATCACTCCGGCACCATGGCAGGGAGCCAGGCCAGAAATCCACATTGGACGGCACGCAGATGTGGCCCGCACCTTTGCGACGAAGGTTGCGGCTCCGCTCAGATCGACGCTTGCCCCATGCTCTCCCGTCAGTCCGGCTTCAGGGTACAAAAACCACTGGTAGCTGAGTTTCTGATGATCCGGATCATGGGTTGCCGACGCATCAAGCGGGATTGTTTGCCCGACTGTGGCGTCCACAAAGATGGGTCCGCTGCCGCTGTTGCCATTCACCACCACGATCGGCGGATGATTCGCATGCGCGAAATCGCGAACGGTCCAGTCCATGCGCGCGGCAAAATCGTTCTGGAAGGCGCTGCGCCAGCGCCAGATCGTCGCCTGATCGGAGACGTGTTCGTGGCCGTCCACGCCCTCAACCGCATCCTGCGATGTCGTGCGTGCAAACTCGTCCCCGCCCTGGGTCCAGATTGGATGCGTCTCTCCGTATGGCTGCAAAAAAACGTACCGTCCGCCCCATCCGCCCCAGTCCGGATGCATCGCTCCGTCCAGCCCGTTGTCGATCAGATTCAGAAAGCTGGGCGTATCGCCTTCCATAATGAACATGTACTTCGGATACTTCGCGCCAAGCAGGCCTTTGCTGCGGATATTCCTGTCCAGCCAGTCGTTGGTCACCACAGAAAAATCCGCTCCATCGCCGTTGCGATAGTAGCGATCGCCGCTGATCCCCGTCCAAGTAGCCAGATAGTAGCCGCTGGAGTCTGGCATGCTGGGCGTAACCATGTAGTCCAGCGCAGGAAAGTGTCTGCGAATCCACGGTCCTGCGTCATCCTGATCGGAGATGGAATACACGCGAAGCCGCTTCACCAGCGCATCCAATCGCGCTGCAGAGACGGACTTCCGGATGTCCATCAGCGCTTGTGCAAGCGTATTGGCTCCGCCCCACAGGCACACCCAAAGCGGGCGCGGATCGTCGCGCTGGATCGCTGCTTCCAACTCTGCTGCGCCGGGCGAAGTTTTGCCCAGACCCACAGACACCATCCCATAACCCGGCTGGCCGGAACGCACCACCGCATCCAGCGCCTTAGCTTGCGGCCAACCTGTAGCGTGCAGCAGCAGATTGCCGCGCACCTGCCCGTACGCGCCGATCAGATCGTGCATCGTCTCCGGATGCGTCGCCGACCTCTGCCAGGTCGAGGTCGCCGCGATCAGGCCCTCAATCTCCAGTTCGTTGGAATAGAGCAGCAGGCGCACCAGCGACATCTGGTCATCCGGCTCATTGCCAATGTCGCTGATCACAATGACACGCGGCTTCCCGGCAAAATGATCCACCGCGGGAGCCTGCTGCGCGGGCACGCTGGGGCTGAGACAGCAGCACAGGAAAGCGCCAATCAAAGTCCAGACACAGACTGGCCAGCCCCAGACTCGTCTGGCGCAATCCCCGTTCTCAAGACGCACGCGGAAAAACTCGTCGGAAGACCGCTCGCGCAGATGTTTCCTGAATCCCGCCATCGATCGGCCTCCTGTCTCTACGGGTTCGGCATGACCATCAGCTCCACGCCGCTGGCTGCGTCCTTCTGGTGATAGATCGTCTCCGTTGCCTTCACAAAATCCGTCGGCTTCGCATACGGAATATCCGTAAACGTCTGCGGATTACGATCCGTCAGTGGGAACCAGCTTGACTGCACCTGAACCATGATGCAGTGGCCTCGCCGGAAGGTATGAAAGAGGTCCGGCATCGA
>JAJZHE010000021.1 GCA_021804655.1 Acidobacteriota bacterium | reverse complement strand
CGGGGTTGTGGTGCGGTTATCAATGGTTACAGCGCACTGGCCAAAGCCAGTAGCGAGGGCTGTGACAACGACGCCTGGCACGGCCCAGTTTTGGCTACCCATCGAAATGACGGAGACCTGATCCTGCATCACTGGCGCGGAGCTGGCGACGCCGTTTGCATCTGGACATGGAAGATGCGCGAGCGTCACGGTGGTCCCTGGAGCGGCGGTGCCTGCGGTGGGCAGATAGAAGCTATCGATGACCAGATGGCCAACGGGGATGTAGTTCTGCATGGGTGCGATGCGCGCCTGAGCGGTGGCGGGTGTGCCTCCAGACGGCGGAGGGTCAAGGGTGACTGTGGGCGAGGCGAGATAGCCAAGGCCAGGCTGAGCGAGGGTGAGTCGAATGAGTTTGCCGGAGGCGTCGGTGATGCCGTAGCAAGTGGCCTGATCAGGAGTGCCGGTGGGTGGGATGGTGATCTTGGGATTGGTGGATGGGGTGATGCTGCATCCGAGGTGGGCGTTGGCTTGATAACCGGAGCCGGGGTTGGTGATCTGGAGCGCAGTCACCTGGCCGTTGTGGATTTCGTCTGGATCGATGGCGAGTTCGCTTGTGGTGAGGTAGGCGCGGCCGTTGACAGGATCGCTTTGGACTGGCCGGATCTGAAGCAGTGCGGGATAGTTGGTGGGCTGGAAGATATCGTGGACGCGCATCTGCCAGATGTCGAGCTGGCTGTGTAAAGGTGTAGCTCGTCCGAGCCGGTAGACGGCAGGGTTTGAGCGACAAGCGATGCGGTGAGGGCAAGCAGCAGAGAGAGCGTGGCCGTGAGGGAACGGGAGGTTCGGATTCTGCGACGTTGTCTCATGCTGCACCATCCTTGAGCCGCGAAGGAGCGGCTGGGCTATGTGTATCTCGCGGGAGTGCAAAATTGAGACGCCGTGATCGACGAAAGCACATCTCCTGCAGTGAGGCCAGCAAGAAAAGCAAAGGGAAGAGTCGAAGCCGTAATAGAGATCAAAGAAATTCCTTTGCGGAAATGCAGGGGGGCTTTACAATCGTTGCAGTTTTCAACAAAACATGGCCTGGAAACAGGCTCAACGGGTGAAATTCTCGAAATTTTTACCATCGGGATGGAAGAGAAATCTATCCTAATCCCAGCCAACGATCCAGCCGACCCCTTTTTCAGGCTGAACGAGAGCTTTTGCCAAAAAGCGAGCGCAGGGCATGCGCCGAACCTTGTAACTCCCCCTTAGCCGTTTTCGATTTGAAGTTCATGAGGAGACTATGACAGCGAAATTCCGTTCGATGCTGCAAAGCACCGTGCTCATCCTGATGGCCATGATGGCTGGGATGAGTGTGCCGACGATGGCGCAGACAACCCTGGGAGCGATCAACGGCACGGTGGAGGACGCCAGTGGCGCGGTGGTGAGCGCAGCCACGATCACGGTGACGAACACGGCGACCAGCGTGACGCGCACAGTGAAGAGCCAGGGCAATGGTTTTTATCAGATTCTGAACCTGCCTGTGGGCACATATCGGATGACAGTGGATCACGATGGCTTCGACAAGACGATCCAGGAGCGCGTGCGTGTGCAGGAGGCGAGCGCGACGACGGTGAATCCGGCGTTGCAGGTGGGCAAGGCGGTGGAAGTCGTTTCGGTGACGGCGAATCCGATGCTGAATGCGACAGACGCAACGAACGGCTACACGATGGACAAGGCTCAGATTGAGGAGACGCCGCTGGCGACGGGCAGTTTTACGCAGCTTGCGATTCTGTCTCCCGGTGTGAATGCGGAGTTTCTGAGCGGGATCGGCGCGAATGCAGGGCTGGGCAACCAGCCGATCTGGGCCAACGGGCAGCGTGATACGTCGAATACGTTTCAAGTGGACGGCGTGGATGTCACGAATTTATTTAACGGAAAGAGTTCGAGCCAGGACGTTTCGCAGCGGTACAACTTCAACATCGGCCAGGGATCGACGGTGGGTGGAGCGATCCAGAACGGTGGGTCGGTCTATGGGTCGAACGGCAACGGAATGCCGACGCCGCCGCCGGACTTTCTGCAGGAACTGCGCGTGAATACCTCGCAGTACGACTCGCAGCAGGGAGCGACGAGCGGAGCGCAGATCGATGCGAATACGCAGTCGGGCACGAACGCGTATCACGGGTCGGCGTGGGGTACGCGGGCGACGAATGCGATGAACGCGGCCCCGTTTTTCTTCAAGCAGGCGAACCTGATTTCGCCGGCGTCGTTTCCGTCGTCGATCGTGAATCCGCAGTTGCATAAGGACTATATCGGTGGGACGCTGGGCGGCCCGATTTTGCGCAACCGGCTATTTTTCTTTGTGGGGTATCAGCAGATGCACACGGCGGACCAGTCGACGGGATTGTCGCAGACGATCGTGCCGTATGGGCTGACAGACGATCGCTCGAATGCGGGCCTGCTGAGTGCGTTGAACTCGTACTACACGGCGAGTGGACAGAGCACGGTTTCGTCGGTAACGGTGGACCCGATTGTGGATGCGCTGTTCAATGCGAAACTGTCGAATGGTCAGTATATGATTCCGTCGGCGCAGAGCGCGGACCCGAATCTGGTGGCGTCGTTTACGCCGAACGTGACGCTGATCGGGAGCACGCTTTTCAACTCGAAGCAGGCGACGGTGGCGATGGATTACAACATCAACCCGAACGACCAGCTTTCTGCGAAGTACTACTATCAGCTCGATCCTTACAGCTCGCCGTATGGCGTCTCGAACACCGGCGGATTTCCGCAGAAGGAAGACTCCGGCTCGCAGGTGGCTGCGCTGTCAAACAGCATGACGATCGGTCCGCGGCTGAACTGGGTGCAGACGTTGGGCTTTGTGCGGATCAAGGTGTACAGCAACTTCAACCAGCAGGTGACGGGAGCGAATGGGCCGACCTTCGGAATAGGATTTCCGAATTCGGTGGCACTGCCTGGGATGACGTTCAGCAAGTTTGCAGTGAACAACAGTCAGTCGTCGATGACGGCGGGGCCGGCAAGCTCGTTTGTGGACGACGGCTACTTCCAGAACCGCCTGAATCCGTCATCGAGCCTGATCTATTCGATTGGACGGCATACGCTGATCGTCGGCGGCGGCTACAGCTATACGCAGTTGAATATTCGCAATCTGCGCAGCGGCATCGGGGAGCTGACGACGAAGGATTTCCCGCATCTGCTGGCCGGGTCGGTGTCCAAGTCGAACTACTTTGACAGCATCAGCGCGCAGGGTCAGAACCTGGCGAACCGCTACTATCGGACAAACGAGGCGGAGGGATATGTGCAGGACAAGTTCCAGGCGACGGGCAATCTGAGCCTGACGGCGGGAGTGCGCTATGACTATCACGGCGCGTTCACGGAGAAGTATGGGAACATCTTCAACTTCGACCCTACGAGATATAACGTCTCCGGCAGCACGGTGACGGATGGCGCGAGCGCGTCGGGAACGAGCACGGGCTTTACGGTGAACAACGCGGGTTTCATTGTGGCGGGCAACAACAAGTACTTTCCGACGCAGGGCGTGAGCAACTCGACGCAGACGGGCCGACAGTGGGGCATCTCCCCGCGCGTGGGGTTTGCGTGGTCGCCGAAGCGGGATGACGGGAGGGTGGTGATTTCCGGCGGCGCGGGCATTTACTACGACCGCGGGGAGTTGTTCAGCTATCTGTCGCAGCCGGCGGGCGGATCGATCGGCGGACCGTTTGGCGCGACGGAAGCGCCACCGCTCTCGAACTACTATACGGGCAGCGGCACGTTTGAGAATCCGCTGCAGGGCGTTACGATTACGGCACCGAATGCGAATCCGCAGTTCTTCGATACGCAGTTGCAACAGATTCTGACCTCGAACCTGCAAAACTGCGGCGGGGTGAACAACGAAGCGACTTTCGGCAGTGGATGCGAGTCGCCGTTCATGTTCGGCGCGTATGCGCGGGACAACAAGCTGCCGTACACGACGAACTTCTCGCTGAAGTTTCAGTGGCAGGCGTCGGCGGACTTCGCGTTCTCGATCGGGTATACGGGCAACCGCGGCTTTCATGGCGTGGTGCCGATTCCGTTCAACCAGCCGACGATCGCCACGCAGTCCAATCCGGTCAACGGCGAGCACTATAGCTATGGCTACGAAGTGCTGAATGCCTCGGCTCCTCCGGTGGATGCCTATGGCGACCTGGCTCCGATCTCGACCGAGCCGTGGGACGGATACGACGGCGGCAACGTGGACTTCCGTACGCCGTATATCGGCTACAGCCCGAATGCGGCGCTGTTCAAGGCGGCGGGCACGTCGGCATATGATGGGCTGGAGACGCATCTGGAGAAGCGGCTCTCGCATCACTACCAGGCCGGTGTCAGCTACACGTTCAGCCGCGCCCACGATGAGCAGAGCGATATCGGACTGTTTTTCACGGGCAACAATCCAAACAACCTGCGCAGCTCGTATGCGCTGTCGGACTTCGACCGGACGAACGTCTTTACGATGAACTTCCTGATCGAGTTGCCGAATGTGGCGAAGAGCCACTCGTGGCTCTCGTATTTGACAAACGACTGGCGGTTGTCGGGGATTACAACTCTGCAAAGCGGCGAGCCGTACAGTCTGTACGAGTTCTATGGCGCGGTGGCCAGCCTTTACTACGGCAACTTCCCGAACCTGCTGAATCCAATTCTGGGCATCAAGAACCCGTCGAACCCGCGCAGCGCGCTGACGGGCCACAGCGGCGCCTTCCGGCAGGGGACGAACTACATTCCGGCGATCGATCCGAGCCAGATTGCGATCAACTATCTGTCGCCGGGTCAGAAGGGCATTCCCTCCTGCTCGAACAACGAGCCGTGCGACTTTTACGAGACGGATTATGCGCCTGGCGACCAGCGCAATATCTTCCGCCAGGCATTTCAGAAGCGCGCCGACGTCTCTCTGCGGAAGGATTTCCACATCAAGCAGTCGATCATCGCGCAGTACGAGTTCAACGTGTACAACGTGACGAATACGACCAGCCTGGATATTCCGCAGGATCAGACGCAGATCGGACAGGCGTTTGTGGGCGGAACGGCAAACTATGGACAGGTGACGGCTCCGGACGGGACGAACTTTAACAGCGCGACGATCCAGAACATCATCAACCAGCTCTATGTTTCCCCTGCGCTGAGCGCGACGGGGACGGGACGGAATACGGTGGTGTCGGGGTCGCCGTTCGGCTCGGTGACGGGGACAATCGGCAGCGCACGCATCATCGACATGGGTCTGCATGTGAACTTTTAACGATTGCCAGAGGCACGAGATGGCGGGGCTGGCGACAGCCCCGTTTCGCTTTCCTGACAGACGCATCTCGACCGGCGCGGCGCGAGCCTGATAGGCTAAGAGAGATGCCGATCCTCAAGCGAAATTGCAATTGCGCGCGGTAAACCCGCTGAGCAGGAAGCGGATGACGGCAGAGATTTTCATCGGCAACTGGAAGGATATTTGTGGATTCAGAGACACGACATGCATTGAAGCAGGATAAGTTTGTGCAGGCGACGCAGGGAAGCGTGAGCTGGCTGGCGGAAAATCGATCGACAGTGCTGCGGTACTCAATTCCGACAGTGGTGCTGATCGCGCTTGTGATCGTGGCGGCGGTAGTGTATCAGCAGCGCACGAGTGCTGCGGAGACGGCTTTGGGGCAGGCGATGGACGTCTACAGTGCGCCGCTCGCGCAGCCTGGCGCACCGCCAGAAACGGGAGCGTACGCCAGTGCCGCAGAGCGCGCAAAGGCGGCGAACAAAATGTTCCAGCAGATTGTGGACCAGTACAAAATGCTGCCACAGACGACCAAGGCGCATTACTTTCTGGGTCTGACCGACGAAGAACTTGGGAACAATGCTGCGGCGGAAAGCGAGCTGAAACAGGCGACGGAGGCATGGAACGGCAATGTGGCCAGCTTGGCGAAGTATGCATTGGCAGGGCTATATCATCAGACGGGCCGCGATGCAGAGGCGATAACGATCTATCAGGAACTAGGCAATGGCACGGGGACGACGGCGGTGCCGACATTCAACGCCGAGCTGGCGCTGGCAGACCTATATAACTCGGAAGGCAAAAAAGACCAGGCGAAGGCGCTTTGGGCCAAGGTAAAAGATGCCGACAAGGACGGGGCTGCGGGAGCGATTGCAGCGCAGCGTCTGCCTGCACAGAACTGAGCGCGTCGGGGTATAACGGATCGGTGACAGCCCGCGCTAAAGCGGGCTGCGCTGTTTTTGAGCGAAATCTAACGGGGCTGCGTCCAGTGAATGATGAGTACTCTGGTTGCAGCGATGCCGGGAATGCCGGATCGAATGAAGGCCAAAGACCGAGAGCACGAAAAGCGTGAAGCCGCGGACGCGATGATCGAGCGGCTGGTGATGAGCTATTCGGGCGCGATGTACCGCGTGGCAAATTCGGTGCTGCGCAATGCGGTCGAGGCCGAGGACGCGGTGCAGGAAGCGTTTCTGCGTGTGCTGAAGAAGCGGGAGCAACTGGCCGAGATTCGCGATGCGCGGGTATGGCTGGTGCGCATTGTATGGAACATCGCGCTGGACCGGAAGCGGCGCATGAAAACGCGACCGGAGGGCGAAGATATTGCAAATTTCGCGCGAATCCTTACCGAGAAAGGGCTGAGCGCGGAGGAATTGGCCGTGGCTGCGCAGCGGCACGCGACGATGATGAGGTCCATGGACGCACTGCCAACGAAGGAGCGAGAGGTGATGGTGCTCTCCGCACTGGAAGAACTGAGCAGCGTGGAGATTGCCGCTGTGTTGCGAACAACGGAGTCTGCGGTGCGATCACGGCTGTTTCGCGCGCGCGCACTGTTGGCGGAGAAGATGGGGCGAGGTTCACGATGACAAATGAGCAAAATATAGCGATGAGCGACGACATGCCCAAAGGATGCCCGGCGTGCGAGACGCTGAAAGTGTTATCAGGCGACAAGCCACGTGCAGGACTGGAGCAGCGCGTACTGGCACGCTTGCACGAGCATGCAGCCAGGTCCAGACGAGTCTGGTGGCAGATGCGCTCGGTGTGGGCAGGCGTCATAGCCGTCGCCGTGGTGATGGCGACGGCATGGGTTGGTGCCGTTCATTCTGGCGGCGTGATGGAGAGAAGCAAGCAGGATACGACTCCGGCAGCGAGATCCGAACAACCGCCGCAACCGATGGAGCGCCGAGCCGGTAGCTTTGGAACGGCAGGGTCGATGCGCGTGCCTCCTACACTCAAGCCGCTGTATGTGCCGGAGGCTCCGCGACGGAGCGACGCGGAAAAGAGAACTCTGAGACCAAAGGCTGCGCAGGTCAAGAAGCCGTCGCCGGTCATGACCAAGGAATAAGCAGACTCCCTGCAGCCGCTGCGTGTGCAGATGCAGGCTTTGCCTTGCGCAGAACAATGCTTTCCGTTGGTTGCGGGCTGGCATTTGTGAAGCATGCAGGTAACGAGTAGCTTTCCTGTGAATGCGACAACAAGAAAGCAATAGATAAAAAGCGAAAAGATTATTCGGCTGTGAGCATGCGCAGGCCCACCTGGAGCAGTGCGAAGATGGCAGCTCCCCAGAAGGCTGCGCTGAAGCTGCGGATGTGAAATCCACGCACGAAGCCCGATGCCAGCTCCAGCAGGACGGCGTTGATGACCAGCAGGAAGACGCCGAGCGTAAGAATAGTGAGCGGGAGCGTAACCAGCTTGAGGACAAGGCCAAGTGTGGCGTTGAGCAGTCCGAAGACGAGCGCAACGACGAGCGCGGTGCCGAGGGAGTCGATTTCAAAACCGCGCACCAGGCGCGAGACGACGAGCAGGGCGACAGCACTGAGACACCAGTTCACAAGCAGACGAAGCATGGGTGATTCCTCTGCCTCATTGTAAGCGCGAGCGATGATAAGCTGGCGGCAGGATGAGCATGTTGTCGAAAATTGTCGTGGTGATGAGTGGCGCTTTGATGCTGCTGAGCACGGAATTTGCAGCAGGAGCACAGGCGTCGGCGAAACAGGCAAAGCCAGCGGCCGTGGCGAAAGAAAGCGCGAAGCCGATTCCGGATTTACGTACGTTGATGCAGCAGGTGGAGGCGCATCAGAAGGAGTTGGAGAAGATTCGCGAAAACTACACCTATCGTGAAGAGACAGTGACAGAGACGCTGAACGGACACGGAAAAGTGACGAAGACGGAGTCCGAGCAGGACGAGGTTTTCTTTGTGAACGGACACGAGATCGATCGCGCAGTGGAGAAAAACGGCAAGCCGCTGAGCGAGCACGAGGCAGACAGGGAACAGTCGCACGTGACGAAGCTGGTGGAGAAAGCACAACAGACGCCGACGGGCCAGTCCGTCCAGAATCCGAACCAGACCATTACAGTGGGCCAGATGCTGGAAGTGATGCAGGTGTCAAACCCGCGGAGGACGATGTATAACGGGCGCAGCACATTGGAGTTTGACGTGGCGGGACGGCATGACGCAAAGACGCACGGAATGGCCGAGGGTGCGCTGAAGAAGATTGCCGGATCGATCTGGATCGATGAGCAGGACCGCCAGGTCGCTCACCTGGATATTCGGTTTACGGATAATTTTCATGTGGGCGGAGGATTGCTGGCAAATATCCAGAAGGGATCGGAGTTTCGCTTTGACCAGGGGCTGGTGAACGGCGAGATATGGCTGCCCATGTCGTCGGAGGGCCATCTGGATGGGCGCGCGCTGATGTTGATGGGATTTCGCCTGCACATCACTGTGCGGGACTGGGATTACAAGCGTTTCCACGTGGATGCGGAGCAGGAGAAATCAGCGGTGTCGGATCAAAAGCAATGAACGCCGCCGGTGCAGCGTGCATCGCGGTCGCCTAAACTGAGGATATGTTTGCGCGAAAGGTTTCGGTTGAACGGCTGAGTGTGGAGGGCGAACGACATCCTTGCCCAATGCACTGGATTGATAACTTTGCGATGCGGAATTTTACCAACGAAGCCATCTTTGATGACACACTGCCGGCGGCTGATGGACTGCTGGAGGTGGGCAATCTGGTTCCGCTGGAACGACTGCAGGCGGCGATGGAGGATTGGTTCCGGCGCAAGGGGTATCTGAAGCCAGGCGAAGGGCTAATCGTGGAAGAACTGGTTCGATAGGCGCGGCTTTGCATACGCCATTTGCGGGTGAATCCAGCAGTTGGAGCAGACTATGGGGCTTGCGCGGCGCGACTTCGAGACGATTATTCGCTGTAGTGGAGCAGACTGAAGACGTCGAGGTCGCCGAAGCGCTGGCGGCCGCGAAGAAAATCCAGTTCGACGGCGAAACCAAGGCCAACGGGGATGCCGCTGAGTTGGCGCACAAGTTTGAGCGTGGCCTCCATGGTGCCGCCAGTGGCAAGCAGATCATCGACGAGCAGGACGCGCTGTCCGGGCTGGATGGCGTCGAGGTGAATCTCCAGCGTGTCGGAGCCGTATTCAAGGTCGTAGCTGACGCTGGCGACGGGCGCGGGCAGCTTGCGCGGCTTGCGTACCGGAACAAAGCCGGCATTGAGACGATAGGCAAGCGCGGGGCCGAAGATGAAGCCACGAGCCTCGATGCCGAGGACCAGGTCGATCTTGCGCTCCAGCCAGTGTGCGGCCATGGCATCGGTGAGGGTGGCAAATCCGGAGGGATCCTTGAGCAGGGTGGTGATGTCGTAAAAGAGGATGCCTGGCTTGGGATAATCGGGGACGGTGCGGACAAGTGCTTTGAGAAATTCATGCTGAGGTATCTGCGACTGTGTGGCTTCTTGACTCATATCTGGCTCCGGAATGGGTAGTTCATGAAAAGCGGTTGGGCCTGGGGACCGTGACTACCAGGCACCCTCGATCTGAAATGGCATGAGGGTTGCCGCTTCACTGTCGGCAAGCAGGTGTTCAATGACCTGATCGACTCGGCTGCCGCGCGGACCACGTCCAATGGCGGTGCGCAACTCGGCGAGGTCGGCTTCCTCGCCTGCTGCAATGATTTCGACGGCTCCTTCATCGGTATTGCGGACCCAGCCGCAGAGGCCGAGTTCACTGGCTTCACGATGAACGAACCAGCGAAAACCGACCCCCTGAACGCGACCGAGGACGAGATAATGACGAACCATGCGGTGTGGCTCCTGGAGTCTATTTTAGGGCATGATGTCAGAAGCCAAACCTCTGGAGCAGTCAGAGCTTGTGCGCCGGTGATCGACGCCGATGCTGTCAACGATGTCAACAACCGGTTGGCATCGTTGACAACTAGCCGCCGGCACCGCGTTCGATAAGACGGGTAGTGGAGTGGCCCTCGACGGTCGGAACGATGCGGACCTGGCCGCCCCAGGAGGCGATCTCCGCAGCGCCGACCACGGTCTCGACAGAGTAGTCGCCGCCTTTGATGAGAACATCCGGGCGTGCGGCGAGGATCAGCTCCAGCGGTGTGTCCTCGTCAAAGACAGCAACAGCATCGACGCAGCCAAGAGCGGAGAGAACGCGGGCGCGCTCGCGTTCGCCGACAATGGGCCTGGACGGGCCTTTCAGGCGGCGGACGGAGTCGTCGCTGTTGATGGCAACGACCAGGCGGTCGGCAGTCAGGCGGGACTGTTCCAGGACGGTGATGTGACCGACATGGAGCAGGTCAAAACAGCCATTGGTGAAGGCAACGCGCTCGCCGTTGGCACGCCAGGAGGCGACACGGGTTTGCAACTCAGCCCGGGAGACGACTTTTTCCGCGGCGTGGAGGCTGATGGCCGGACTGAGCGCAGCGAGCAGTTCAAAACGCTCGATGGGCACAGTGCCGACTTTGCCGACGACGATGCCGGCTGCGAGGTTGGCAAGCTGGATCGATGTGAGTGGATCGAGTCCGCTGGTGAGGCTGAGAGCCATGACGGAGATAACGGTGTCGCCAGCTCCGGAGACATCGAAGACCTGGCGGGCTTTGGCGGAATCGATCTGAAAGTCGACGCCGGTGACCAGCGCTATGCCTTTTTCGCTAAGAGTGGCGGTGAGGAAGTCGAGATCGAGGTCAGCGACGAGACGCTGGCCTGCATGCAGCATGGAGGTGAGATCGTGTGCCGAGATCGCAGTGGCGGCGGAGAGTTCGCCGAGGTTGGGGCAGATGGTTGTGGCGCTGCGATAGCGGGAGAAATCCGCGCTTTTAGGATCGACGAGAACGGGAATGCCACGACGGCGCGCGGCGAGGATGACGGGCTGGCAGGTCTCCGGCGTCAGCACGCCTTTGGCGTAGTCAGAGAGGATGACGGCGTGGCAATGATCGAGATGGCGCTCGACGGCGGCGATGAGGCGTGTTGTGTGGTCGATTGGGCGCGGACCGAGGCGCTCGCTGTCAAGGCGCAGCATTTGCTGGCTGCCGCCAAGGATGCGCAGCTTGGTGATGGTGGGGAAGTCCGGGGCAGCGATGAAGTCGCTCTGGATGCCATCGCGCGCAAGCAGGGCACTGAGCGCGCGCTCATTGTCGTCGCCTCCGGTGAAGCCGACGAGGGTGACCTGTGCGCCGAGACGGGCGAGGTTCATGGCTACGTTGGCTGCGCCGCCGGGCTGCTCGCTTTGGTGAATGGCGCGGACGACCGGAACGGGCGCTTCCGGAGAGATACGCGCAACTTCGCCGCGAATATAACGGTCGAGCATAACATCACCAAGGACGAGCACGCGCAATTGAGGCCAGGAGTGCTCGATGCGGTTGAGCGCGGCGTGGATCTGCTGGATCATCGAGTGGCTCCAGGGGTTGCTGTTGCGGCATGTGCGGATGAGGACTGCAACCAGTCCAGCTCGATCCAGTCGCAGAGCATGTGCCCGACGAGGATGTGCGCTTCCTGAATGCGTGCGGTGTCTCGTGAGGGAACTGCGAAGAGATGGTCTGAGAGTGTGGCCATCCTGCCGCCGCCTTCGCCCGTGAATCCCACAGTTTTCATGTTGAGCTTGCGCGCAGTTTCGAGAGCAGCGACGACATTGCGGCTGTTGCCGCTGGTGGAGATGCCGACGATGAGATCACCGGGCTGGCCAAGCGCTTCCACCTGGCGGGCAAAGACGGCGTCGTAGCCATAATCGTTGGCGACAGCGGTCAGGATGGAGGTGTCTGTGGTGAGCGCGATGGAGGCCAGACCTTTACGTTCGCGACGGAAGCGGCCAACGATCTCAGCGGCCAGGTGCTGCGAGTCTCCGGCACTGCCGCCGTTGCCGCACCAGAGGATTTTGCCACCAGTAGCGAGAGTATGTGCAAGGTCACCGGCGATACGCTCTAGCAATTCCTGTTGCACGGTGATGGCTTTAACAACATCCAGATGATCGGTGATGGCACGGAAGAAGACGGACTGGACGTTAGGGTGGTCGGACATCGGTATCTCCTGAAAAATCGGTGCCTGAAAATCGCTAAGTAACGGATGAACTGGCGGAAGCGTCGTGAAGGATTCGGCCAGGTGTCTGTAATCGCTGTTGCTATCATAATCGTGTGACCGAGATAGAAAAATCAATGGAGCCGTCCGGCGTAAACACACCTCCGGACATGGACATCGAGACCATCTTTCTGGACCGCGATGGAGTGATTAATCAGAAATTGCCGGAGGGGGAATACGTCTCTTCATGGGAGCGGTTTGCGCTGCTTCCGGGCGTGGTGGAGGCGATTGCCGCACTGAAGCAGGCAGGACTACGTGTGATTGTAGTGACTAATCAGAGGGGCGTAGCCTTGGGGCGTTACACCATCGCGGATGTGGAGGCAATTCACGCGCGGTTGCAGGCAGAGTTGGCAAAGCACGGCGCAAAGGTGGATGCATTCTACTTTTGCCCGCATGACAAGAAGCAGTGTCAGTGTCGGAAGCCGCTGTCGGGAATGTTTGAGCAGGCGCGTACGGAGTTTCCTGGGATGGTCGCGGCGAGCAGCGTGATGGTGGGCGATTCGCTCTCGGATATCGAGTTTGGTCGTGCTCTGGGCATGCGGACGATCTTTGTGAGCGGTGATGCGGAGCATCGGAAAGCGGGCTGGGAAAAAGCAGGAGAGCTGGCCGACGAAGTGGCTGCGGATTTGCCAGGGGCCGTCCGGCAAATCCTTGGTTAACCTGACGGACGCGCGCTATTCGCCGATGGCGGCAAGCGTGGTGTAGGTTTCGCAGATGCCGGTTTCGATGGACGTCATGGGCAGCGTACATCCCAGGGCGCGCAGGCCGGTAAGATCGGCCTCGGTATAGTGCTGGTAGCGTCCTTCGAGGTCCTGTGGGAACGCGATGTATTCGACAGGTACCTGGCCGTGAATCTGCATGAGAATCTGCGCGACTTCGTTGAAGGTGCGGGCCGTGCCAGAACCGGCATTGACGACTCCTTGATAGCGATGTGGGGCGGAGCCTCGGGCCGGCGCGTAAGGGCCGATCTCAGCGAAAAACATGTTGAGCTGGGCGAGGTCACGGACGTAGACGAAGTCGCGGCGCTGCTCGCCGTCGGCGTATCCACCGCTGCCGGCGAAGAGACGGACTTTGCCGGTTTCGCGCATTTGGCGTGTGAAGTGATGAAGGACGGAGGCCATGCGCCCCTTGTGCTGTTCGCGCGGGCCGTAGACGTTGAAGTAGCGCAGGCCAACGACGGGGATGGGCACGTTGCCGAGGGCAAGCTGATGACGCAAGTAGTGGTCAAAGGCGAGCTTTGAAAAGCCGTAGACATTGAGCGGACGCTCATTTTCGAGAGTGGGCGTGAAGCGGCCTGGACCGCTCAGACCATAAACGGCAGCGGTAGAGGCGTAGACCAGCGGAGCACCGTGTGCGATGGAGAACTGGAGCACTTCACGGGAGTAGCTGAAGTTGTTGTCCATCATATAAACGCCGTCGTCTTCGAGTGTGTTCGAACAGGCACCCTGGTGGAGGATGGATTCAATCTTGTCGTCTCCAAGGGAGTCGGCGGCGATGGCGCGGCGGAACTCGGCCTTGTCCATGTAATCGGTGAAACGCGCGCCGTGGAGATTGCGAAATTTGTTTGCGTTGGCAAGATGATCGACGATAAGAATGTCGGTGATGCCGTGCGCGTTCAGTTCGTGGACCAGGTTGCTGCCGATGAAGCCCGCGCCGCCAGTTACGATGTGCATTTCAGTTCTCCTGCAAAAAGTTCGGTGAAGAAAGGTGATGCCTGCACCCGCGCATGGCAGGGATGATGATTCAGTCACGCAGCGCGCGTTCGCAGGCGGTGAGCATCTCCTGCGGAGTGATCGGGAGCAGACAACGGCGCCGCTGCTCGATGCAGGTTTCCAGGTTGCAGCCAAAACAACTTGTTTGATGATAGACGACCTGATGGCGCGCACCGACCGGGAACCACACTCCCGGAAGGCCGCGCGCGGAAAAGGCAATTACGGCGGGAGTGCCGACGGCAGCGGCCAGGTGCATAGGCCCGGAGTCAGGGCCGAGAAAGAGTTGGGCGCGCGCAAGCACGGCGGCGGTTTCGCGCGGGGTGAGAGCGCCGCAAAGATTGACCTGAGGGCCACGCCAGGCTGCGGCTGCGGCTGCGGCTGCGGGATGGTCTTCAGTTGCTCCGATGAGCGCAAGAGCATGGGCAGGATGGCGTGCGCTCAACTGGTCAAGCAGGGCGCGCCAGTTGTCTGTACCCCAGTCCTTGGCCTGCATCTTGGTGCCAGGGCCGCAGACGAAAAAAGGTGCGCTGCCCAGCGGAGCAAGTGCGGCGGCGGCTCGCTTGTATTCGGCGTCCGTGAGGCGCAGATCCCAGTTGCTGAGGTCGTCGGGAGCAGCGTCACCAAGCGGATGCAGGAGATCGGCAAGACGGTGGGATTCAGGCTGAAAGCGTCCGGTCGCAGGGTCGATGCGGCGCGTGGATTCTGAGGCGGAAGACGCGCCGACAATATGCTGAATTCCGCAGACTGTACGAAAAAAAGTAAGGTCACGCTGAAGCTGTCGAGGAGAACGCACAGGCATGAGGTAGACGAGAATTTGAGGGCGGAAACGGCGGATTTCAAAAGCCAGGCGCAGGAGTTCGAATGGGTTGCGTGTGCCGGCGGAATAGCGCATGTAGTCGTGTACGAGTCCGCTGGAGCCGAGGACAGCGGCGGAGGCCGGAGCTTTGGCGTGGACAGGGAAATTGGTGAGCAGGATGCGCTGCGCAGCGGGGAAAATGCGCTCAAGCAAATGAAAGCAAGGCAGTGCGACCGTGGTATCGCCCAGGCTGCCGAGGCGATAGATGAGAACGCGTGAAAGAGATGAATCCGCTGACAAGACTGTGCCGCCTGAGAGGATTTGCCTTGCTTGCTATGGCTTGCCTCTATGGTGACACAGCGTGGGGGCGAATGGTTTCAGAATTGTTTCAGGGCGAGCATGGCCTGCAACAGGTCTTCTGGCTGCGGGAGAATCGCATCCTCCAGAACTGGTTGATACGCCACAAAGGTATCCATCGCCGCCACGCGTTTCACCGGCGCGTCCAGGTCCTCAAACAACTCGTCGGCGATCCGTGCAGCGATCTCCGCACCATAGCCCCAGCTCTTCATGTCTTCGTAGGCGACAATCACGCGACTGGTTTTGCGCACACTCGTTGCAATGGCTTCCCAGTCATACGGGCTGAGAGTGCGCAGGTCGAGAATTTCCGCGCTGATGCCGTGCTCTTGATAAGCGCGCTGCGCGGCCTGGAGTGCCCTTGGAACCAGTGCGCCGTAGGTGACGATGGTCAGGTCTGAGCCGCTGCGGACGGTGGCCGCTTTGCCGAAGGGAATCATGTAGTCCGTGCCTGGATAAGGTGCGCGTCCGTAGGTTTCCCGATAGAGCCGTTTATGTTCGAGGAAGAGAACCGGATCGTCGCAGCGGATGGCGGTGCGCAGCAGGCCGTTGGCGTCCAGTGCATTGGACGGAAAGACGACGCGCAGCCCCGGAATATGGGTGAAGAGCGATTCTCCACTTTGCGAATGATAGATGGAGCCGCCGGTGAGATAACCGCCGATGGGGCAGCGGATGACGACCGGCGCGCGAAAGGTTCCGTTGGAGCGCCAGCGCATGAGCGCGAGTTCATTGCGAATTTGGTGGACGGCGGGCCAGATGTAGTCAAAGAACTGGATCTCGACGATCGGCTTGAGGCCACGTACGGCGTAACCAACGGCGCGCCCGACGATGTTGGCCTCGGCAAGCGGAGAGTTGAAGACGCGCTCGGAGCCAAATTCGGTTTGCAGGCCGGCTGTGAGCTTGAAGACTCCGCCTTTGCCTTTGGTCTGCTGGAGCGCGGCTTCACGGCTGGCGTCGGCAATGTCTTCGCCATAGACGAGGATGCGGGGATCGCGGCGCATCTCATCGCGGAGGCAGGCATTGATGAGGTCGGCCATGGTCTTGTCGCCGGAGTCCTGCGGAGACGGCCGCGGCTCGGTTGCCAGTTGCGGGGATGTGGGATCGAAGTCTTCGGAGTAAACGTGGCGGGTGATGGACCGGACGGACGGGATGGGAGATTCCACGGCACGCATAGCGGCGGCTGCGATTTCGGCGTCGATCTGCTGCTCCAGCGCGTTCAACTCGGATTCTGTGAGGATGCCTTCGCGCAGCAGGCGTATCTGGAGCTTGTGGACGGGATCGCGAAGCGCGTCGGCTTCGCGCTCCTCCTTGGTGCGATAGAGCTTGTCGTCGTCGGAAAGCGAGTGAGAGTAGACGCGTACGCAGTGGCCGTGGACGAGCGCTGGACCGCGTCGTTGGCGGCAATAGTCGACGGCGCGGCTGAGAGCTGCAAAGGACGCATCAGGTTCTGTGCCGTCGAACTCCTGCACGAAGAGATCAGGGAAGTTCTGCACGAGCCGGGAGATGCTGCCGCCCGGTGTGTTGACCTCGACAGGGACGGAGATAGCGTAGCCATTGTCCTCGACGAGGAAGATGACGGGAAGCCTGAGATTGGATGCGCAACTGACCGCCTCCCAGAACTCGCCCTGAGAGGTGGAGCCTTCGCCAATCGAGGTGAGCACGACTTCATCATGCTGAAAGCGAACGGGATGAAATGCGCGGTAATCGGAGACGGAGGGTGCGGCCGCTTGAGGGAAGCGCGTGAAGTACATGCCGGCCTGAGCGCAGCCGACGCCGTGGAGCACCTGCGTGGCGGTGGAAGACGAGGTGCTGACAATGTGTAGATCGGGCGAACCCCAGTGCGAGGGCATCTGGCGGCCGCCGCTGGCAATATCGGCCTCCGCGCCGACAGCCTGGAGAAACATCTGCTCCGGAGTCACGCCGAGCGCGAGACAAAGCGCTCGGTCGCGATAGTAAGGAACGCACCAGTCGTAGCCGGGACGCATTGCTTTGGCGGCGGCGACCTGGAGCGCTTCATGGCCTGCGCCGGAGATCTGGAAGTAGATTTTTTGCTGGCGCTTGAGCATGATCTCGCGATCGTCGATGCGGCGCGAGGTATACATCAGGCGGTAAAAATCGACGAGTTGCTCGGCGCTGAGCGCTGCGTTCCCGGACGAATGCGAGTGAGGCACAGTCATGGTGGCGGATTCGCTTGGTTGCCGATTCTGCGCCGTTGAATTTTCCATGGACTGGTCCTCCTGAGAATGATCCGAAATTGGCCCGCACATTCCGGAACCCAACAGATTGTAACAACTCCCTGGCACAGGAGAAAAAGGGAAAATGAGCCGCTTGTAGTATTGACGATTCAATTGCTGACGTGTTTTAGTCGTCATGCTTAAGAGAAATTTCCTGGCGGGTTGAGAAGTGCTTCCTCCCTAAGGTGGAAAACGTCGGGAAATGCACTGCCGCAGGAGCTGAAGACAGCCTTGCGTGTTTCAAAGGATGGAGGAACCAGGGAATGCAACTTGATCTTTTGCTGTTCGCCAGTGGCGCAGCGCCGATTTTTTCCCCACAGCATCTGCTGGCAACAGCAGAGATTCCCGTCACGACGGTTTCCAGCGCTGATGCGCTGTGGTTATGGATTGCGTTTGCAATCGGCATTGTGGCGCTGATTGGTGCGTTGTTGTTCGCGCGTTCAGTCATCGGTTCTGACTCGGGCACGGCGGCGATGCAGGAGATTGCAGCAGCGATCCGGGAGGGCGCGGAGGCATTTCTTGCGCGTCAGTATAAAGCGATTGGCTGGATGGCCGTGATTTTGGCGGTGGTTTTGTATGCGGGCTATCGAGCGTATCCACCGACTGCGGCGATGGCGTTAAAGGTGGTCTTCAGTTTTCTTGTGGGCGCAGCATGCTCGGGAATTTCAGGGTTTATGGGGATGTTTGTGTCGATTCGCGCGAACCTGCGAACGGCGGCGGCAGCGCGGACGAGTCTGTCGGCAGCTCTGCGTCTGGCTCTGCATGGCGGCGCGGTGACGGGGCTGATTGTGGTTGGACTGGCGCTGCTCGGCATCAGTACGCTGTTCCTGCTTTTCGGTGGGTTGCAGAATCCGCAGACGGTGCCGTATCAACTGGTGGGCTTCGGGTTTGGCGCGTCGCTGGTGGCGCTGTTTGCGCAGCTTGGCGGCGGAATTTATACCAAGGCAGCAGATGTGGGCGCGGACCTGGTGGGCAAGGTGGAAGCTGGAATCCCGGAGGACGATCCGCGGAATCCGGCCGTGATTGCCGACCTGGTGGGGGACAATGTGGGAGACTGCGCGGGCCGTGGCGCGGATATCTTTGAGTCGAGCGCTGCGGAGAGCGTCGGCGCAATGATTCTGGGCGCAACGCTGTATCCGGTGCTGGGCGTGAAGGGCATTCTGTTTCCCTTGATTGTGCATGCGATCAACATTGTCGCGTCGATGATCGGTATTGGCGTGGTGCGCAGCAAGGATGGAGAAGATCCAATGCATGCGCTGAATCGCGGATTCTATGCGACAAGTTTTCTGGCGCTGGCGGGCTTTGCGCTGGCGGTGCATTTCCTGTTGCAGGATCGATGGTGGCTGCTGGCGGCAGGCGCTGTGGGCATTGCAACCTCATTCCTCTTCGTCTCGATCACGGAGTACTACACGGAAACGCGATTCCGTCCGGTGCGTTCGATCGCCGAGGCATGCGTGACGGGACCGGCGACCAATATCATCACCGGTCTTGCCGTGGGCATGGAGACGCCAACATTGCCGGTGATTGTGATCAGCGGCGCGCTGCTGCTGAGCTACTACTTCGGCGTGCTTGGATTGCAGGATGCAACGGGAATTACGCAGTATGCCCGAGGCATTTTTGGGACGGCGATTGCAACGATGGGGATGCTGTCGAGCGCGGCTTACATTCTGGCGATGGATACCTTTGGCCCGATTACGGACAACGCAGGCGGCATTGCGGAGATGAGCAACCAGCCGCATGAGGTCCGCGACCGCACGGACCGCCTGGATGCTGCGGGCAACACGACCAAAGCGCTGACCAAGGGATATGCAATTGGCTCGGCTTCACTGGCGGCCTTTCTGCTGTTCTCGGCGTATCTGGAGACGGTGCATGACATTGTGCGTCACCGCGTAGAGGCAGCGGGATTCACGTTGCCGCCGGGATGGAGTTTCTCCAGCGTAAATCTGGCGAATGTGCCGGTGTTTGTGGGTGCGCTTCTAGGTGCCATGCTGACTTACCTGTTCTCGTCGATGGCGATTCGCGCGGTGGGACGCGCGGCCGAGATGGTGATCCAGGATGTGCGCGCGCAGTTCAAGGAAAATCCCGGAATCATGGATGGCACAAGCCGTCCGGACTATGGACGTTGTGTGCACATTGTGACCGGCGCGGCGCTGAAGGAGATGATCCTTCCCGGAGCACTGGCAGTACTGATGCCGGTGACGATCGGGATTCTGTTTCGTCACCTGAGTGCGCGGTTTCATCTGGTGAGCAGTAGTGACCTGCCGACGTCGATGGCGCATATTGTGAATCTTTCCGGCGCGGAGTCGGTGGCAGCGTTTCTGATGGTGGGCACAATCAGCGGAATTCTGCTGGCCATGCTGATGAACAACGGCGGCGGTGCGTGGGATAACGCAAAGAAGCTGATCGAGTCGGGCATGTACGGCGGCAAAGGCTCGGACGCACACAAGGCGGCGGTGGTGGGCGATACGGTAGGCGACCCGTTCAAGGACACGGCGGGACCAAGCCTGCATGTGCTGATCAAGCTGCTGGCGACGGTCACTCTGGTGCTGGCCCCGCTGTTTGTGTAAAGCGTCGCTGTCTGGCGCTGCGCTGATATAGAAAGAATGCAGAGGTCCATGGATGACGACATCTGCATTCTTTCTGCTTCTGACGCCGATGGCGCAGGCAAAATTCTTCGATAAGCTGCTGGATGAGTGGGCCGCAGACGGGCAGGAGTTCCTGCACGTGAAGCTGCCGAACCTGATTGCCATCGCGCTGATTGCTCTGGTGCTGAGCAGGCTGATCGCGTTGGCGACGCGGCGCATGGTGACGGTAGCCGAGCAGAAAAATGCTGGCGCGGTAAGACTGTCGCAGGTGAAGACGTTCTCGGCGATTTTGCGCACAACCTTGCATGCAGCGCTGTGGACTCTGATGACGCTGCAGGCTCTTTCAATTTTAGGCGTCAACCTCGGACCGCTGTTGGCTTCGGCAGGCGTGGCAGGAATTGCCGTCGGGCTGGCGGCGCAGACGATTGTGAAAGATATTTTGAATGGGACGATGATCCTGCTGGAAGATCAGTTCAACATTGGGGACACGGTTCGCATCAGCGGAATGAACGGCGTGGTGGAGGCAATGACGCTGCGTCGGACGGAGGTACGTGATGGGGATGGAACCCTCTATGTGATTCCGAATTCGCAGATTACGACGGTGGCAAACCTGAGCCGGGAGTTTTCTCAGGCAACAGTGAATGTTTCGGTCGATTTTTCTGCGCCGCCGGACCAGATTCTGGAGTTATTGCGAACGACAGCGATGTCGGTGCGCAACGATACGCGTTTCGCTGCGGATTTTCTGGCGGATCCGCAGGTGCTGGGCGTAGATGCGATGCACGGCTCGGAGGTGGTGTATCCGGTCTTGTTTCGCACGAGCGCCGGAAAGCAGTCTGCGCCGGTGCGGGAGTTTCGGCGGCAAATTCGCCTTGCGCTGGAGGAGCGAAAGATGCTGCCAGGCGATCCGTATCGCACCTTTCACGAGTACAGCGGAGCGGATGAGAACGAAGTGAGCCGTGCGGCCGGGCATACGCCAGCCAATGCGAAGCGCAGGGTGAAAGCAAGCGAAGCGGGCACGGCGAAACAGGTGGATATTACCGCGCTGCCGCCGCAGGAGCATGATCTGTTTGGGGCTGAGTGAATCACAGATGGGACAGTCGTTATGCGATGGGTTCCAGCGCATCCAGCAACGCATCGGCATCGGCGATGGGGGGCAGGCAGGTGCGTCCGCGACAGACAAGCGCCCATGAAGTGCCCGATGGCGGCAGTGGAATCTGTGGGATGGACTCAGCAAGCGCTTCGGGCAGGGTCTCGGCGAGCAACTGACGAGCTTGCAGACGGATGACGGTTTTGTTGACGGCAAATCGCGCCGTCGCAAGAGCTTCCAGGCGGCTGGCGCTTTCTTCCTCCCCAACGACGACGACCTGAACCGGATCAAGCAGGAAGCGGTTGAGGGCAAGAGCATAGGTGCCGACGTAAAGGCCGAAGTGCTCAACGATGCCAGCGAAGGACTCCAGAACATCTTCGGCAAGATCGCGGAATTCCGCTCGCCCGCTGAGCGCCTCCAGGCGGAGGAGCGCAGAGACGGCGACGGGATTGCCTGCGGGCGTGGGCGCGTCCTGCAAAGGCCGACGGCGTGCGGAAAGAGCACCGATGGAGGCAGACGCTGCGCGCTCGACTGGAAGATCAAGAAAGACAGCGGCATTGCGGTCGAGGAAAAGCGCAATCATGGAATCGGCGAGCTTGCAGGCCGAGCGGTAGTATTCAAGCGAACCCGTAGCCAGCCAGGCATCGATGCACGCGTGGATGGTGAATGCGTAGTCTTCAAGATTGCCGGGAATGCGTAGAGCAGGCACCGTGTCCGCGTAGGCAATCACGTGGGCCAGCGCTTGTCCGCCGTCCCATGCCTGAGCAAGCAGGCGATCGAGAGACTTGAGGGCAAAGTCCTTAACCTGCGAAAGCCGCAGGACGCGCGCAGCTTCGAGATATGCGGTGACGGCCATCGCATTCCATCCGGTGTAGAGGGTTCGATCAATGAATGGCGTGGGGCGCTGCGCGCGCGCGGCCAGAAGTTTTTGTCGCGCGGAGGCCAGCAGCGCACGGGCATCATCGAGCGAGAGACCGGCTTCGCGTGCAGCATCGTCCAGACTAAAGCGGATGTAGAGGACGTTTTTGCGAGGATTGTGGTGCATGTCGCCGAGTTCGCCGATATCCCAGTAACGGGCGGCGAACGAGAACTCCTGATCATTCAGAACTGCACGCGCCTCATCGCGGGTCCAGGTGAAGTAGTCGCCGTCATCTTCAAGATTGATGTCGGCATCCTGGGAACTGTAGAAACCGCCGTGTGCGCGGTCAGTCATGGTGGAGTCGATCCAGGCGATGATCTCCTGCGCCGTGGAGGCAAACTCCGGTTCCACGAAGCTCTGGTAGGCGTGAACGTAGCAGCGCAACAGCTCGGAGTTGTCGTAGAGCATCTTTTCGAAGTGCGGCACAACCCAGCGTTCGTCCACCGAATAGCGGTGAAAGCCTCCGGCGAGATGATCGTAAACACCGCCGGCGCGCATGCGTTTGAGCGTGAGAAGGACAGCGTCGCGGGCCTGTTCGTTGCCGGTGCGGACTGAGACGTCCATCAGGAGATCGAGTGCGGCGGGATGGGGAAACTTGGGCTGGGAACCGAAGCCGCCATGGCGGGGGTCAAACTGCTTGAGGATGGAGGCAACAATTTTATCGGTCAGGTCAAACGAGAGTGAGGCACCACGCCCAGAGAAATTTTCGTTCTGCTCGATGGCGGCCATCACACTGGCGGCGGATTCCAACACCTCTTCGCGACGGGTACGCCAGGAATCAGCCATGGTGAGCAACACGCGGCGCATGCCAGGGCGTCCGTAGCGCTCTTCTGCGGGAAAGTAGGTTCCGCCAAAGAATGGGCGGCCATCGGGGGTGAGAAAGGCGGTCAGCGGCCATCCACCCTGGCCACTGATGGCGGAGACGGCAGCCTGATAGCGTGCATCCACGTCCGGGCGTTCGTCGCGGTCCACCTTGACGGCAATGAAGTGCTCGTTCAGGATGGCGGCAACCTCAGGATTCTCGTAGGATTCACGATCCATGACGTGGCACCAGTGGCACCAGACGGCACCGATATCAAGCAGGACAGGCTTGTCCTCGGCGATTGCGCGAGCAAAGGCCTCCTCGCCCCACGGATACCAGCGAACGGGCTGATGGCGTGCGGAGCGCAGATACGAAGATGCGGCATGCTCAAGTGGATTTGCGGATGTGTTCGGTGCCTTCATGTGGAAATCCCTATCTTCAGCATGACACAGACAGAGCAGTTGTGAAGCGGGTGCTCATTTCATTGAGAGCCGTAATTTCCTGGGATGGTTCGGGGCAATGCGGATTTATGCTGGAACGAGGGCGCAAGCTTGCGGCTGGAGGAATCGTTGCGATGATGCAGGGCAGGCAGGGCATCGGATTTGCCGCCGCCGAACGGTTCGTTCGCGAGATGGAGAACGCGCAGTCTTCGATGCAGGGCGGGATACCTACGACGGAGACTCTCCGCCCCGGCTATGTTCTGGCCGGCGATGATATTTTTCTGCAGGAGCGGTGCCGCAAGGCGGTGCTGCGCGCCTTTGTGCCGACGGAGATGCGCGAGTTTTGCCTGACCGAGGTGGATCTGGCGGAACAGACGATCTTTGTAGCGCTGGACCTGCTGCGTACACCGTCGCTGATGGCTCCGTTTCAGGTGGCGATCGTGCGGAATCTGCGGCAACTTTATACGCGCGGCGCGAAGAAGGAAGAGTTCGCCGAACTGGAGCGTTATGCTCGTGCTCCGAACCCGCAAGCGCTGCTCATCCTGGTCGCGGATCACTTCACGATTCCCGGTGATCCGCGTCGGATGGATTTGGAAGACAAGAACAAGTTCGAGCGCCTTCGCGAGACGCTGGGTGATCACTACGCAATCGTGGAGCTGGCGCGCGTGGAAGAGGCTGACGCCATGCGCTGGGTGGCGGCGACGGCACAGCAGCAGGAGACGCGCATGGAGCCGGACGCGGCGCGCGAGTTGGTTGATTCGCTCGGGAACGACATGATGCTGATTGCTACGGAGCTGGAAAAGTTGTTGCTGTATGCAAGCGGGCGCGGACGGATAACGCTGGGCGACGTGGAGACGATGGTGCTGAGCGCGCGTCAGCGATCTTTGTATGAACTGACGGATGCAATCAGCGCGCGGGATCGTGCGCGCGCGATCGGGCTGCTGCACGGACTGCTCAACAGCTCCGAAGCCGGTGAGGACGCGGCGATTGGACACCTGTATATGCTGGCGCGGACCTATCGCCAGATGATGGTGATTCTGGAGAAGAATGTGCGCGATTCAAGGGCCATCTGGCAGGCGCTCTGGCAAGGCTTTCGCATGCCGCCGTTTGCCGCCGACGACCTGATCCGCCAGGCGCGGCGCTTCCGCAGTCGCCGCGAGCTGGCGCGCGGGCTGCGGCTGATTGCGCAAGCAGACCTGGAACTGCGCAGCTCCCCGCCAGACAAGCGCCTGGTGCTGGAGCGTCTGGTATATGCGCTGGCAACCGAGCCGCGCACCGGTGCGCGATTGTCCGATCAACTTGCGTTTTCCTCGCTTGAGACCGGGAACCTCTGACGCCTCGAACCGCGCCGAGATCACGCAATGCGATTTCATCCCCCCTACTGCGTAGCGACGGCGATGCCGTTGGCGTAAGCTTCGGCTGCGCCGGTGGGCATGGGCAGCAGCGTGGCAGCCCCGCCATCCACCCAGTAGGCGGCTGACTGTAAGTTCCCGAGATTGGTATCGTAGAACGATCCTGCGGCATAGACATCGCTTCCGGCGAGCGCAATCTGGAGGGCTGAGGTGACGGCGAGAGTATTTTGCAGGTTGTTGGGCACGGGCAAAATGGTCGGCATGCCGTTCATCCAGTAGGCGGCAGTGCCGGTGGACGAGCCGGTGGCGCCACCTCCCGCGACGTAGAGATTGTTGCCGGAGACGGTGATCTGGCTGGCATCATATCGTTCAGGCTCGATACCCGTCGGCAACTGCAAAGCCGTGGGTGCGCCGCCGTTCTTCCACAAATAGGCGAATTCGTTGCTGGAGCTGGAGTCGGAACCTCCCGACACATAGACATTGCCATTCAGAACCCCGATGCCCAAAGCCAACACACCTGGGCTATGGCCGCTGGGCTGGGGCAATACGGTGGGTGTGCCATTGACCCAGTAGAGCGCTGTGTTGCCACTGCTGCTGGATGCAGTCCCGGCGATGTAAACATTGCCTCCGGAGATGGCGATGGCGTACGGAGAGGGACCGGTGAGGCCGCTGGGCGTAGGTAACGTCGTGGGAACGCCGTTGATCCAGAGTAGTGCGTTGCCCTGATTTACATTGTTCTCCTCGAATCCCACCACGTAGACATCGCCGCCGGAGACGGCGATGGAGTAGGCGCGGGCGAGCGACATGCTGGAAGGCAGCACGATGGGTGAGCCGTTGTGCCAGTAGAGGGCTATGCCGGTGGTGGCGTTGGTTGCCGAGCCTGCAACGTAGACATCGCTGCCAGAGACGGCGACGGAGTTGGCCTGAGTGCTGGTCATGCCGCCGGGCATTGCAAGGAGCGTGGCCGTGGCGGTGGGAGTGCCGGGGGCAAGTTGCCACAGTGTGGCCACACTGTTTGCCAGGTTGCCGGGTGTGGCTACGTACGCATAACCGGCGATGTAGACGGTGGTTCCGGCGGGAATAGCGGGGTTAACGGTGAAGCTCTGCGCAACCGGCGAGGCCGCGGCATAGGTGCTGTTGCCGGCGATGCTGGCGTTGAGGGTGCAGGTGCCGGCGGCAGTGAATGTGACGGTCGAGCCAGAGACGGTACAGGTGCCGGTCGTGGTCGAGCTGAAAGTGACGGCGAGGCCGGAGTTGGCCGTAGCCGACAGCGTCTGCGACGTTCCGGCGGTCTGGGTGCCGGGATTGCTGAAGGTGATGGACTGCGGCGTGGTGCCGATCTTCGGCGCTCCGCTGCCGCCGCAGCCGATGACGAAGAGAGCCAGCAAACTGGCAACTGCTGCCTGTGCCATGCGAGGCGTTCTTCCAGAGGTTGACGGGGGATGCTGTCTGCTTCGGACAATGTGCTCAGCGAACATGGCTGAAACTCACTCTCTTCCTGAAATCTTGTTGGCTCCGATGTGGCAGCGGGTGCTTCAAGCGGTCGAGCTGGATGAGGCCACGAGCGGCTGTTCGAATGCGGGAGAAGAATACATCATGATTGTGTCGATTCGACATGAAAAAACGTGCCTTTCGATGCTCTGTTTGGTTCTTCAATAAGCGCCAGTCCCGCCTGGACTCGCCACGGCCACCGCACCAGGGCGCTCTGAGGGCTGTGTTCACTGCGGAATGCAACGCGGGTCAGCCGGGCGAGAAGCGGCGCGGTCTTGCTAACTATCCTTGCTCATTACGGGGTCGATTCGCTGAAGCAGCGATGCCTTTGAGCGTGTTTCATACATATCGCGGTGACTTCGTCGCGGCTCGTCAGCCCCGCTTGGATGGCGGGTCGGATACGGGTGTTTTTTGACTTTCGCTCGTCGATGAAACACGCTTCAGCGGACGCCGCGCTCCCGCATCCATGGGCCATATTCGCGGTCTGCGCCCTCGGTGTGACTGTGAAACCAGCTTCGAAGTTCTTCCAGCCGGG